>CAMXAV010000122.1 GCA_947179285.1 uncultured Helicobacter sp. | reverse complement strand
GCAAAAAGCCGAGCATTTTTTCGGAAATATCGCTCGCGATGATTTTCTTTGCCAAAAAGGCGAGCTCGAGGGCAAAACGACCATTGCCACAACCAATATCGAAAATCACTTTGTCGCAAAAATCCACACCCTGCTGCTTGAAAAAATCTAGAATCTCTAACGTATCCTCCATTCCTTTGACAAAACGAGGAAATGTCTCTGCCTTTTTATTCCACACGCGACGTTGCATGATTGCTTCTTAATCCTTGAATACGTGTATAATCTTCATCGCTCAAATCTCGCAAAAACGTATGAAAGAAATGCTGCGCCTCAACTTTCACTTCTTCATCGCTCAAAAGCTCGGGCTGCACTTTCGCAAATGCCCACAAGAATCCGAGCGCTTGCATGACGCTTGGAGGGCGCATGAGCCAATTAGAAGGTGTCGAGGGAGCATAATAGATTCGATGATTTTCAAATGCCTTTAATGTCTGCCATTCTTGCGATGGATTTTGCATGAGTTCCTGAAACAAAGGCAATTCACGTACGAAAATCACATCGGGATTGATTGAAGCCAGAATCTCAAAATTAATGCTCACCTGCTGTGTTGGATTATTGAGCATCGAGCAAGACAGCGCATTAATTCCGCCAATCTGATAGGCGAGCTCTTGCGTGTCATCATCATTGCGGCATTGACTCTTGAGCCCATCGAATCCTTGCGCAAAATAAATCGTGGGGCGATGTGTGATAGAATCGCTCAATGATTGCAATTTAGCGCTTGACTTTTGTACAAATGCGAGCAATCTATCCGCCTTTTTGCCCACATCAGAATCCGCACCACCTAGAGATTCTTTGTAGACTTCAATCGCCTTTGGTAAATCATCAAATGAATATCCCGATATACGCACGATTTGAATGCCCACTTTCTGATAGGGCTCGAGCACGTCTTCGGGTGTCGAATCGCCAAAAAACACGACATCGGGCTTCAAAGACACTATCGCTTCAAAAAGCGCGCTTCTATCGCCCATGTGCCCAAGAACGGGCAAGGAATCGATATTGGGAGGCATAAAATCTTTATCTTCTGGATAGGGCTTGTAATTTAAGCCTATCATGCCTTCGGGATTTAGAATCTCGAGCAAAACGGTAAGCGGTGGGTGCATGCCAAAAGCCCGCACAACCGACTTTGCCGATTCTGCCTCGCTTGTTCCATGCGCTGCATGAGTCGCGCTCGTAATATTCGCTTCACTAGCGGCATGCGATTGCGCCTTTTCTTTTTGCGCATTATCTAAACATGCCACAAAAGCCAAAACAACCAAGCATAGCAATAACTTTTTCATTATTGCGCCTTGAGTTCGGGGACAACAATCGCATGCACGCCTTTTTCGGGAATCACCTGATAAATACATTCCACAGCGCTCCTCTTATAGACACAACGCAAGGAATGCAGCGGAGAATCTTCGACAAGGGCAGGCTCGCTAAACTCAATCGTAATGCCCTCGCCGAGTTCTTGCACAATTGCATCAATCATATCCAAATAGACACTCTTGATTTTACGAAAGTTATCTTGCGTTTGCTCGACAGGGCAGAGGCGAAAAAACGTAAAGAGTCCTACGAGATGGATTTGCGGTTGAGCGCCAGAATCTAAGGCTTGTTTATATGTCTCAATCAGCGAACCTTTTATGGGCAAACTCTGTTTGTCTATCGTGATTCTACCCAAAGAATCCAACATTCTTTGGAACTCGCTCGCCTGAATGTTGCCGCTGAAAAAATCCTCGACACCTTTTGTGAGATGTGGTGCAATGCTTATGCTTTCCATTTTTACTCCTTGTTTTAGAATCGATACTCGGCACTTGCCATGATTCTGCGCCCTGCCATATAATATCCCGAGCTATAATAATAATTCTTGTCGAGCAAATTATACGCGCCAAGCGACAGCTGCCAACTTTGGATTGGGCGATAGTTGACTTTCGCATCGACAAGAAAAACATCTTTGTTTTGCGCATAGCTGATATTCGCCCCACTGCCTGTTGTGTACCATTGTTTGCTTTGAAAAGTCGCCTGCCCTATCACATCGACTTGTTTAATGGGCGCGAGCAAAACCGAAGCATTCACAATATGATTGGGATAATCCAAAATTCTCGAACCATCGACACCATAACTGCTGCCATTAGAATTTGTCGCTTTCTTTTGCACATACGCATAATTTGCACCCAAAACAATCGTTTCATCATAAAAGCCTTGTTGCACTCCAGCCTCAAAACCATACGCATAGCCTTCTTTGGCATTTTCAAGTCGGACGCAATTTGTTCCGCTAGGGCATGTACCATTTGGCATGCCCACAGAAATTAGCATATTATTGATGTCGTTATAAAACACAGCGACAGACCCCTTGCCAGCTTTCCATTCAAAAAGCGAGCCAACCTCATAATTGATTGCCGATTCAGGCGTGATGTCGGGGTTGCTCACGCGCCTACCCCATGTGCTTCCGAATCTATCCTTGATAGTGGGTAGTTTACTTTTTTTGCCGATATTTCCATACAACGTAGTATAGTCATTCACATCAGCATAGAGAATCCCCTGCAATGTCCAGCCCTGCAAATGGCGCAAGCTCGTGTCCTTATCTGTTTGGGCGCTAATAAAATCATTCCTATCATAGCTGCCATTCACGACAACGCGTAACGTATCGCTCAAGACTTGGGCATATTCCGCAAAGAGCGATGACGACAAATCCCGAACTTCTTCTGTCTCCTCGCGGAATCGATTGCCCGACGTCCAGCTCGTTGCCGTCTCTTTGTGGTTGTCTTGCTTCAGATTCACGCCAACTTTGAGATTCTTTGTCTTGTCAAAGTCGAATCCGAGCGTAAAAATCCCACCCAACGCATAATCATCATAATGCGATGTGTAGGGGCGGCTCGGGGTAATCGCTGCGCCTGCCCAGTTTGTCGCCATAATGCTGCGCCCGTCCCACGCGCCAATCACTTGCAGCTTATTATCAAACGTATCATAGTAAAGTTTGGAATTAAGCGAAATCATCTCGCTAAGTCGGGAATTTCCGAGAATATATGCCGTGATTTTGTCATAATTAGGCCAGTTCCACACATTTGTGCGCGTGCCATAGACATTATTCATACCCCCCTTTTCGCCTTTTTGATAGATAAAATTCAGCGAATATTCATGGCTTTCGTTGGGCACAATGCCCACCTTTGCGCGCAACGTGTGGTTGGTGTAATTTGAATTAAACATGTCCCTGTTGGGCTGCAACTGTGTCGTTTGGAAATCGCTCGAAAGGTTGAGCGAATCCCTATCGGTAAAGGCATAGCTCAATTGATAATACATCTTGCCCGTGTTGCTGCCCACAGACACGAAAGCCTGATGTTCGTTTTTGCTCACAAAGCCGTAACGTGCGGTAATCTCGAGCTTATCTTTGGGCTTAGAGGTGATGACATTCACTGCGCCACCGAGCGTGTTCATGCCATAAACAGGCGAGGTGTAGCCCTTCGACACCGCGATTTCCGAGATTCCAAAGGAATTAAACTGCGCCCAGTCTGTCTGCCTATCATAGATAGAATGCACGGGGATTCCGTCAATGAACAGCCCGATATGCGTAACGCTATACCCGCGGATTCCGATGCTCGGCTCGCCGCGCCCGCCGGCGGGCGGCTCATAGAACACGCCGGGCGTGAAGCGCAGCGCCTCGGCGACCGTGCTTGCGCTGCTTTGCTCGATGTCTTGCGCGCTCACGACATTCAATGTGTCGTTGCTATCAATGCTTGCGCCCTCTTCTGCGGCGACAACCTCAATGCGTCCAAGAT
>CAMXAV010000121.1 GCA_947179285.1 uncultured Helicobacter sp. | reverse complement strand
ATTAGAATCATGAGCAATGGCGAGGAGATGTTTCGGCTTCGCCTCAACATGACAAAAGATTCCATGTGTCATTGCGAGCGAGCAACGCGAGCGCGGCAATCAACAGGCAAAGAATCCCAATGCGTTCAAGACGTTTGATTGCTTCGCGTAAGCTCGCAATGACATTGGAGGTGCGATTTTAACCGCACATAAATAAGAATCGCGTACCAGATGCTTCGCCACACCCAACATGGGCAAAAGAAGCTTCCACAATAGGAACAAAAATTGCTGCCTAAAGTGCATCGATTCCCACACAACGGAGCAAAACTCTTCACATGAATTTCGCCACAATCCAACACATCGCAAGCGCAACGGTGAGCCACAAGGGCTCGCATTTTCATGGCTTCCTTTGCCCAAGCGCGCAATTTGAGGCGACATTGCAAAGCCTGCGCGATGAGCACCCAAAAGCCGTGCATTTCGTAACGAGCACGCGCGCCTTCAATGCGCATAAACAGATTGTTGAGAGTTTTAGTGATGATGGCGAGCCGAAGGGCAGCAGCGGAATGCCCACGCTCAATGTGTTGCGCGGGGCGAATCTCGTGAATGTCGGGTTTGTCAGCGTGCGCTATTTTGGCGGCACATTGCTCGGAATCGGCGGGCTCGTGCGCGCCTATACCGATTGCGCGTTGCAGACTATCGCGAGTGCTGCGCTTGTGCCATACATTGCGCTTGATTCCCTGTGCGTCCATGTGCCTTTTGCCAAGCTCCAACATGCGCAATATCTCATCAAAAAACTAGACATTGCGATGTTGCAGCAAAACTTCGATAGCACGGGTGCGGAGCTTGTATTGCAGGCAAGCGGCGAGATTCTGCGCAGCTTTGAAGCCGCGCTTGGAATCTAGCCGCTTGTGGCGCGCCTATTGCGCGCTTTTGGGAGGATAGACAAAAATGCTTTCGCGTTCGACAAAAACTTCGTTTTTCGCGTCTTCGGCAAAGGCGCGAATGCGGAGCGGGACAATCAGGTTTTCGCTAGTTGTGTTGGGGTTGCTGCTCGCCTCAAGCACGACAACCTGCTTGCTCTTCTCGCCCGCATCGAGCCTTAGCGATTCTTTGGGGCGCTTAATGACAATCTCGGGGTTGTCGGGCAGCTCGAATGTATAGGTATGCGCCACGCTGCTCGTGTTGTGGAACAAGAAGGCATACGCGTTTTCGATATTGCCATTTGCCTTGTTGAGCGTGTAGAGCTCCGTTGTGCGGTTGATGTTGAGCAACATCGTTTCCTTTGTGCCGCCAATCACCACGAGCCCGATAAAGGCGGCGGTGAGCGCGACCATATAGCCCACAGTGCGGAATCGGAAGATTCTGACTTTCTCACGTGTTTGCACCGTGTTCATCGATGTCCAACCAATCAGCGGCGCTTTGCCAAGCTTGCTCATCACTTTTGTGCAGGCGTCAGCGCATTCCAAGCAATTGATGCACTCGAGCTGCATGCCCTTGCGAATGTCGATATGCGTGGGGCAGACGCGCACGCATGACTCGCAGCCTGTGCACTCGGCATTGGGCGTCTCGGGCTTTTTCCAAAGCTTCTTGCTGCCCTCATACACATTGCCGCCGCGCTGATAGTCATACACAACCATAATCGTGTCTTTGTCATACATCACCGACTGCACGCGGCAATAGGGGCAGATGAAAAAGCAAAATTTTTCTTGCAACATCGTGATGTCGAAAAACAAGAAAGTCGAGATTCCGAGCCAAAAGCCAATCAGCACGGGGTGTTCGCGCGGCTCGCTGAACACATAGACAAAGAAGTCTTCGGGCGGCACGAAATACCACAAAAAGCCCGCCGCAGCAACGAGCACAAAACATGCCCAGATTGCCATCGCGATGACGCGCTTGAGCTTGTTTGCCACAAGGCTCATGTCGGGTTCTTTTTGCTTGTTGGCGATTTTTTCGCGCAAGCCGAGAATCTTCGTCTCGAGCAAATCGCGGTAGAGCACGCGGAAGAGCGTTTGTGGGCATGCCCAGCCGCACCAAACGCGCCCGGCGAGTGTCGTCATGAAGAAGATTCCCAAAAATAAGAGAATGCTTAAGAAAGGCAGAAGATAAAATTCTTGCGTGTCAAACACCGTGCCGAGCAAATGAAATTGCTTGTGGTCGAACGACAACAAGAAGATATGCCCATCGCCAATGCGAACAAAGGGCATTGTGAAAATCACAAGAGACGCTAGGGCATAGAGCACATAACGTTTTTTGCGGAAAAGCACACCATTTGGGTTGCTACATGCGTGGAATGCGGAATCTGCCATGCGAAACCTCCCTAATATAAAGATGATACGATTCTAGCAACACAAGCTGTATCCTAGCTTATAAGCCCTTCCAGCCCATTTTGCGCCAAACCTCTTGTGCCTCTTGTGTCTGCAAAAATTCGACAAACTCGCCTGCCCTTTGGCGGTTGGGGCTTGTTTTGGTAATCGCAATCTCGGCGGCGCGGTAGAGGATATGCGCCGAATCCACGCGCACAAACATTGCCTCGCGCCTGCCGAGCGAGATTCCCCAATGTTCCCACACAATGAACGCATCGAGCGTGTTGTCGCTATTCCATTGGTCAATCGCCTCGGCAGTCGTGTTGGCATAGAATCGGATATTTTTGCGCAGCTTGACAAGCACACTCCTATCGCCGCCTTTGAGCGCCATATCCTCATAGAGCCCCACCTGCCCCGCGCCATTCACAACCATAATGCGGATTCCGTCACGTGTCAAATCCTCGAAACGAGTAATCCTTCGCGGGTTGCCCGGGCGCACGACAATCCCCGCCTCGCGGATATTGAGCACGCGCACATCGTCATGGCTAATCTGACGCGGCATCTGCACGGCAAAAGCATCCATCATCGAGGAATTGCCCGCATAAACGACATCGGCGTTTTCCTTCGCGCGCTCAATCCATTGCGCAAAGGGTCCCGCAACAACCGTAACCTTCTCGCCCGTTTTCTCGCTAAACTGCCGCGCGAGCTCGGTAATCACAGCCGATGGTCCGCTTGGTCCATAGACAAACAGCTCCGCATGGGCGAGCGCAACAAGCGCACAGAACATGAAAAATGTTTTCATTCCCCCTCCTTCATAATTGTTTGCATGCGTCCTCGTCAATCTCGAATCGCTCGTTGCGCAATACAATCGCATATTCAATCCCCTGCTGCAAATCGACTAAATAGCATTGGTCGCCCGCCTCGCTCGCCGCCCTGTGCGCTGGGTAGCCGCGCAAGCGGAGGCGCACCTCGTCTAGGTCCTCGCACATTGCCGAGAAACCAAACATCACCAAGCGATAGCGAAATGCCCGTTCCATTAGCCCCTCAACATGTTTGTGATGTCGCCCGCGCCAAAGCCCACGACCATGCCCGAATCAATCGTGCGCACAAGCGTTTCGCCCTGCATAATCAAGATGCGCTGCTCGTTGCCATTATTCACGCGCACGATGTGGCTCGCCATTGTCGGACGATAATGCGCAAACTCAAGAGCCATGTCAATCTCGAGCGGCGCTTCGCCAACGGCATACACAGGCAGAATCACCAAGTCCATCGATTCGCCAAAGCATGACTTGAAGCGCTCGAGATTCGCCGCGAGACGTGAATATTTATGCGGCTGCCAAATCACGCACAAAGCCCGCCCGCCGAGCAGCTCACGATAGCGATTGACTGCGACAAGGGTTGTCTCAATCTCGGTGGGGTGGTTCGCATAGTCGTCTATGATTTTCTGCTGTCCCTTTTGAATCACATCGATACGTTTCTTGAAGCCTCTATAGTCGGCGAGGCGGC
>CAMXAV010000120.1 GCA_947179285.1 uncultured Helicobacter sp. | reverse complement strand
GTTTTTAATCTTGGGCACTCCAAAGAAGCTTTTGCAGAATGTTTAATGAAGTTATTGCAGGAATAAAAATGCAGTATCGAAAAATCCTTTTTGTGATTGATGTGATGAATCCTGGTGGCGGCGCACAAAAAGTTTTGCCCTACCTTTTACGCATTCTTCAAAAGAATGGTGCGCAAGTTCGCTTGATTGTGCTTAAAAAAACAGCCGAAGTTGTGCCGCTTAATGATTTGAGTGTGGATTACATTTTACCCAATGCGGAAACGCGTTTGCTCGAAAATTCTTTTAGGATTTTAGATGCTCTTACAAAAGAAGCAAAAGATTTTGAGTTGATTTGTTCGTTTATGGATTTCATCACTTGTTATTTTGTCGCATTGAGTTCCAAGCTTACCCAGATTCCTTATTACGTGTTTGTGCGCTGTGAACCTTCTTTTGTTGTCGACACATTTTCTTATAGGCAAGTTAATCATGAACTCTATTCTTTGTGTTTGCAAAATGCACAAAAGGTTATTTGTAACTCGAAATCTTCATTAATGGATATTACGAAAAACTTTGGAGTTTCAAGAGAAAAAACTTTTCTCCTCTATAATCCTATCAATATGCAGCAAATCCAAGAAAATTTAAATAAAAATGTGGAATTACCCATAAAAAAACAGGGTGAAGTTTTTTGTGTTTCTGTAGGCAGACTGCACCCACAGAAGAATTATTTGACGCTTTTTAAATCTTTTTTAAAGTTACAAGATTTGCAAATAAGGTTGTTTATTGTAGGTGAAGGAGAACAAAGACAAGAATTAGAAGATTTTATTTGTAAATACCATCTTTCAAATGTTGTGCTGTTGGGCTATCAAGATAATATTTACCCATTTTTGGAGAAAGCTGATATTTTTATTCATGTTTCATTAACTGAAGGTTTCCCAAATGTTGTTTTAGAGGCAGCTTGTTTAAGGAAACCTTTGATTCTGTCAAATATTATGCCGCATAAGGATTTTTTTGCTACAAAAGGGGCGCTGTTTTTTAATACAGAAAATGCTGATGATTTGGCTACGAAAATAAGGGAATTGGCATGTAATCAACAGAAACGCGAACGTTTAGCGAAGGAGGCTTTTTCTGTCGTGCAAGGTTATCAAGGAGATATTTTTGAAAAACAACTGCAAGAAATCTTTAATATTGAAGAGGGCTTCATATCATGAAATATAAACAAAATTTCTTTGAATATATTAAGAGGGCTTAATTAATGTGTGCGATTGCAGGTATCTATTCAAGCAGCGAATCTTTTGAAGTCTTGACAGGCATGTTGGCTAAAATGCAAACGAGAGGACCAGATGCAAGCTACACTTACCAAGATTTTGGATTTTATGCGGGTATGAATCGTTTAAGTATTAATGATGTAGAACGTGGAGTTCAGCCTTTTAAAAATTATGATGAGTCTATTATTGTATTGTTTAATGGAGAAATTTATAATTATCCACAGTTAAAAACTGAACTTGAATCTGATGGGATTATTTTTAAAACACATTGTGATGGCGAGATTTTACCTTATTTGTTTGCTAAATATGGCGTGAATTGTTGGGGCAAGCTCGATGGCATGTTTGGCATTTGTATTTATGATAAAAACAAGCAACAAATTATTCTTGCACGTGACATTATGGGCGAGAAGCCTTTATATTACACAAAAACTCCAAATTCTTTTGCTTTTTCTACTCTCATTGCTCCCCTATGCTTGCGTGATTCAGTAATTAATGCGCGTGCTATTTGGGATTTTCTAACTTTTGGCTTTATCCCAGAACATCAAACGATTTTTGAGAATATTCAAGCTTTGCCTAAGGGGACTTACGGTATTTATGACATTAACAAATCAGATTTTTTTATCCAATCTTTTATTAAACAAACACAACAACATTTTATAGTAGAGTTTGAGAATACTGACGCTTCTTTATTGCACACAACACGTCAGATTGTTCAGGAAAGTGTTTTTGATAGATTATTAAGTGATGTTAAAATTGGGGCATTTTTAAGCGGTGGCTTGGATAGTTCAATTGTTGCTTGCCTTGCCAAACAAAGACAAGGGGTTTTGGAGACATTTAATATTGCTTTTGCCGATAATGTTGACCCTTATTGCGGCTTTGCAGATGAAAGCGAATTTGCTCAAATTGTCGCAAAAGATATTGGTTCAAATCATCATGAAGTGCGTGTTGATTCACAGAATTATCAAAATTATTTAGAAGATTTTATTGCGAGTATTGACCAACCTTATGGGGCAATTTCGGGCATTGGCATTAAAATTATTGCACGTTTTGCGCGAGAACTCGGGATAAAAGTTTTATTAAGTGGAGATGGCGCTGATGAGATGTTTGGCGGGTATGCTTGGTATCCAAAATTACAATTCAATGACCCACGTTATATTACACAAGAAAAACCAAAGGGTTGGCATTACTATGCCTTTGAGAGTGAAAAACGCACTTTTTTATCAAAGAATATATTTAGCGTTGGAGAAAAATATTTTGAATCACTCCATTATTTTCCCACTTCTTCTTTGCCATTAGATTCGATTCAATTTGATAGAAATTTCTATTTGCCCTTTGAGATGATGACAAAACTTGATAGAATGACAATGAGTGAAAGTGTAGAGGGGAGAGCATGTTTTGTTTCACCTAAAATTTTTACTTTCACACAACAGCTAGACTATCCAACACTTGTGCGGCATGGTACAAAATGGCTTTTGCGTGAATCGTTTCGCGATATGCTCCCACAGAAGATTGTAACACGTGAAAAACACGGCTTTAATCCCCCAATTGATTATTGGTTGCATCATACGTGGCGCCCTTTGCTTTTAGAGGCTTTTGCTCCACAAAGTGCACTTAATAAACTAGGGATTCTCTCTGCAAATATAGAG
This sequence comes from uncultured Helicobacter sp., assembly GCA_947179285.1. Classification (GTDB taxonomy): domain Bacteria; phylum Campylobacterota; class Campylobacteria; order Campylobacterales; family Helicobacteraceae; genus NHYN01. The sequence goes on along the minus strand of CAMXAV010000120.1, from coordinate 902 downwards.
CAAAATTTTATGCCCTTATTTGACAAGAGCGAGCGGCGTTTTGGGAATATCGCCTTTTTTCTCATTGTGCTCAATTTGTGGCTAGAACAACACATAAAAATTTAGGAATATTACAACATGAAAAAGAGTAAGAATTTTACCAAAAAACAAGCTTTCAGCAAGAAAGAAAAGGTTCTATTGCGATATTTTGCTAGATATGTTTGGTGGAAAGATAGAGAAGACATTATTTTGCATGAACCCTATCGAGTTATTGCAAATGCTATGCGCTATGCAAATGCAAAAGAGGAATACATTGAGCTTTTTGGTTTTAGAAAAAAGAATCTTAAAAAAGCATTGCAAAAGGCTCAAGCAGGTTGGTTTGATAAGAAAAATTGGATTTTTTGGCATACTATGCTTTTTGGTTTGCATACAAAGATTCCTGAACTTCCAAAGCGAGGGTTTCTATGCAAATAAGATTGGATATTTTGCCAAGCGAACAAGCAAAGCTTTATCCTTTTTTGCGACAAGTTACAGATTTAGGCTTTGTGCTTTTTGGTGGAACAGCAATAGCCTTGCAATTAGGGCATAGGCAATCTGTGGATTTTGATTTTTTCCATGAACAAGATATTTCTGGACTTCAGTCTAACTTGCTACATTTAGAAGGGCTGGAATCATGCCATGTTTTGCAAAATATACCCAATACCCTTTGTTTCCAAACCCATAATGGTGTTAAAGTTTCTTTCTTTGGTCAGATAAATTGGCTTCAATATGTAGAAAAAATTCTATCAAATGATAATATTTTACAACTTGCTGATTTAGATTCCTTGTTGGTTACGAAATTAAAAGCAATTTGCGATAGGGTAGAATGCAAAGATTATAAAGATATTATTGCAATTTTAAAGACAGAAAACGTAGATTTATTG
>CAMXAV010000119.1 GCA_947179285.1 uncultured Helicobacter sp. | reverse complement strand
TCTATATCGCCTATCAAGAGCTGACGAACACGCAATTGCAGCACATCGATTCGCGCATTGCGCTTTTGAATGAGCGCAAAAACGAGCTCGCCGCCTTGCAAGAACAAATTGCTGCGCAAAAACTATTTTAAGCATACATTAACTCTATATCAGTACAATGTTGCGTTTCAATGAGTTAAAACAGCTGAAGGAGAAAAAATGAAAGGAATGAAACTATCGTATAGACTATATGGAGGATTTGGCATTGTTGTGCTTCTTGCCATTATTATGGTGATTATCGGCATTGTGCAAGTCGTTCGCATTGACAAAAACCTGAACACTATCACAAACGAAAATGCTGTGCAACAACGTTATGCCATTAACTTTCGCGGCAGCGTGCATGACCGCTCTATCGCCATTCGCGATGTGATTCTCGCCACGACAGAATCGTATCTCAACCAACAAATCGCTTTGATAAATAAACTTGAAAAAGATTATCAAGATTCCGCCGCGCCGCTCGATGCAATCGCCGCAACGACTATGACACCACAGGCAAAAACATTATTGCAAGACATTAAAAAAATCGAGGCAGCAACATTGCCTAATATCCAAAAAATCATCGAGCTCAAACATACCAACAAAGAACGTGAAGCAAATGTCTTTCTTGCCGACACCGTTGCCGAACAATTTGTGCAATGGCTCGCCGCAATCAATCGCTTTATTGACTACCAAGAAAACTCCAACCAAGCGCTCACGACAGCAACGCTCGAAATCACGGACGCCTTTGCGCAGCTCATGATTATCCTCACTATCGTGATGTTTGTGGTGAGCGCAACGGTCGCTTATTTCACCGTGCGCTATGTAAAAAACTCTCTTGGCGATGAACCCGCGATGATTAAAAACATCATCAACACGATTGCAAAGGGCAATTTGCGAATCTCGATTGCAAATGTTACGAAAGAAAGCGCGCTTGATTCGATTGCGATTATGCGCAACAAAATCGCCGATATTATCCAAAAAATCAGCCACTCCTCGCATGAGATTCTCGAGAGGACACAGAATGTCGCCGAAGTCTCCAAGCTCGCCCAAGAAGCGGCAAATCAGCAAGAGAACATGACGCACAAGCTCATCGAGGAAATCAAGCTCATTCAGCAAGACACCGAGCAAGTCTATTCGATTGCCCAAATCACGCACACCAACTCGACAGATAGCGCCAAGCTAAGCGAGAGCGGCAAAGAGGCGATTCAGCACGCTGTCGAGAACATGTCAAATGTGTCGCAGAATGCGCAAAGCGCTGTCGAGCAGATTCAGATGCTCGACCAACATGTCCAAACCATCGGCAATAGCGCGGGAATCATCAAAGAAATCACCGACCAAACCAACCTCCTCGCACTCAACGCAACGATTGAAGCCGCACGCGCGGGCGAGACAGGCAGGGGCTTTGCCGTTGTGGCAGACGAGATTCGCAAGCTCGCCGAGCGCACAGACGTTGCCACACAAGAAATCAACCGCATCATCGAGCTCATTCAAAAAGAGACAAAAACCGCCGTTACGGGCATTGAGAACATCTCAATCGAGATTGCACAGAATCTCGACATCACCAACCAAGCGGCAGACATGCTCGACCAAATCTACCAACAAGCGACAGATTCTGTGCAAAACGCCAACCAAGTCGCCGTATTCTCTGAAAAGCAGCAGCAGCAAATCAAGACGCTTTCAGAGGACATTAGCGAGATTGCCAACATCGCCCAAACCACATCGACATCGATGAACAGCAACGCAAGCGAAATCAACACATTGCGCGCGACAACAAATGTCCTCGAAGAATCGATTGCCGTTTTCCAAATCTAGCCTCTGTGTTTAGGCGCTGCGGCGGGCTGCTGCGCCTGCTCATGATGTCGATTGAAAAATCATCGATTCCACAAAACGTAAACAAGCCTTTATGTAAGCCATGCTAAAATGGCATATTACTAGAGGAAGAGGCGCGATATGGGAAATTTGGAATTTTACCTTGCTGGGGTCGGCATTGTCCTTGCAATCAGCATCTATGCGAGCAAACTATCCGTCAAGTTTGGCGTGCCGTTGTTGCTCGTTTTCTTGGGCATTGGCATGCTTCTTGGAAGCGATGGGCTCTTGGGAATCGAGTTTGACAACCCCGCCCTTGCCCAATCCGTTGGGACAATCGCGCTTTTGTTCATTCTCTATGACGGCGGGCTTTCGACCGTCTATGACGACATTCGCCCCGTGCTCACAGACGGAATCTTGCTCGCCACCTTCGGCGTGCTGATTACCGCCGTTGCGGTTGCGTGCTGCGTGTATCTCTTGTTCGATACAACATTGCTCGAGGCGCTGCTGCTCGGCTCGATTGTGTCCTCGACAGACGCGGCAGCCGTCTTTGCCATTTTGCGCGCGAAAGATTTGGCGCTCAAGAACAACATCGGGCACTTGCTTGAGCTCGAAAGCGGCAGCAACGACCCAATGGCAATCTTCCTCACGCTCACGGTCTTGCAGCTCATCTCTCTTGCCACAGCCGACAACCTCTCGTATGCCGAGCTCGTGTGGCGATTCTTCTTGCAATTCTTGCTTGGCGGCGTGTTGGGCTATCTGTTTGGAATCGCGTTCCCGCAGGTGTGCAAGCGGCTTCGCGTGGGGCAGCCCGGGCTCTATTCGCTCTTTAGTGTCGCGTGGCTCTTGTTCATCTTTGGCGTTACCTCCAAGGCGGGCGGCAACGGATTTTTGTGTATCTACCTCGCAGGAATCCTCACAAACCGCGAGCATTTTCCATACAAACAAAACATCGTCTCGTTCCATGACGCGATTGCGTGGATGATGCAAATCATCGTGTTCCTCACGCTCGGTCTCCTCGTGTTCCCCTCGCAGCTGCCGCATGTCGCGATTCCTGCGCTCATTCTCGCATGTTTTCTCATGTTCGTGGCGCGCCCGCTTAGCGTGTTTGTAACGCTCGCCAAAAGCCGCTACAACAAGCAAGAGAAGATGTTTATCTCGTGGGTCGGGTTGCGCGGCGCTGTGCCCATTGTGCTTGCAACCTATCCCTACCTCGAAGGCTTGTCATCATCAAATCATATCTTCAATATGGTCTTCTTTATGGTGCTTGTCTCCGTGTTTGTGCAGGGAATCTCGCTTCCATTTGCCGCAAGCAAGCTTCAGATTATTGACGAAGAGAGCGTCCAAGCAAACGAGGAGAAGCAGCACCCGCTGCTGCCCCACATTAGCGAGAAAAAGGACAACAATGGCACGAGCTAGAAATGCAAGCCGATGAAAAATTGGGCTGTATTGATTTTTTGTTTCGTGCTTGTGTTCTTGATTTCGGGCTTTTGCTGCTCAAATTGCGCGCCGATAGAAAGCGGAATAGTCGTGGGCTTGACCTTGAAGCCCACAGAATAGCTGAAATCTTCCTTATAGACTTTATCAAAATGTGAATAATTTGCGGCGACATAGGGCGTGATACGCAAAATGCCGGCGTCCAGATTCGTTCCCAACGCAACGCCATATTGCAAGTTTTTGAGACGTTTCACATCAGACACACTCTGTTCATAGGTGTCGTTGCGGTTGAACAACATGGCATAGCGCACTTGCGGGGCGATGAGGATTCCGCCCGCGCCAACCCAAACGCGCACATAGCCGCCCGCGCCATAGTCTTGCACACCGCCATCAAGCCGCCCCACAATCGCACCAAACTCGGGCGAAACCTCGAGCCCACCGAGCTCGAGCGCAAAAGCAGACGCAAACAGCGCGCCCGCCAAAACCAGCTTTTTCATGTTTCTCCTTTACACAATACCAATGAGTTTTCGCAAATGTTCTGTAT
>CAMXAV010000118.1 GCA_947179285.1 uncultured Helicobacter sp. | reverse complement strand
TCACCAACGACATGCATTTGTCGGTTTTCTTTTTCCTCTTCACGCTCGCGATTCTCAGCCTGCCCCCCATTGTGTTTCAAGACCCAAAGCAACTTCAGGAATATATCCAAAAGCTCAAAGACGCGCGCGCAAAACAAGAATGTCTTGCCGCCGAGCGCAAGGCAGAAAAGAAAAAGCTCAAGTCAGACGAAGACAGGGCAGAGAAGCAGAAGCAAGACCTCAAGAATCTGCAAAGCCGTATGGAGGAATCATGACACATTTCGTGCGTGTGCTTGCCACAATCTCGTGTGAGACGCTTGCGCGCAAGATTAGCATTGAGCTTGTCGAGCTGCGCTTGGCTGCGTGCGTGCAACGCGCGCCCATCATTAGCGTCTATCGTTGGAAGGGGCAAAAATGCGAAAATAGCGAGATTGAGCTCGCGATTAAAACCTGCACATGCTGCCTCAATGCCATTAAAGAGCTCATTTGCAAAGAATCTTCGTATGAAATCACACAGATTCTCGTCTGCCCCCTTATCGATGGCGATGCGACATATTTGCAATGGTTGCAATCGACCCTCGCCTGCAACCAAATAAGCAAGTCTAAAGCAAATTGTGAGTAGAATGCGCGATTAAACCCAAAGAAAGGTGGATATTATGCCAGGTGTCAAAGTCAGAGAAGGGGAATCTTTCGAGGAAGCCTATCGCCGATTCAAGAAGCAAACAGACCGCAATTTGGTTGTTACAGAGTGCCGCGCACGCAGGTTTTTCGAGCCAAAGACCGAAAAACGTAAGAAACAAAAAATCAACGCACGCAAGAAAATGCTCAAGCGGCTTTATATGTTGCGCCGTTACGAATCAAGGCTCTAGGGCATGCGCTTTAGCAAAGATAATGTGCTTGTTACGGGCGGCAGTCGCGGAATCGGCGCTCAAGTGTGCCGCGTTCTCGCGGGCTTTGGGCTCAAGGTGTGGATAAACTACCACACAAGCGCAAAGCGCGCCGATTCTCTGAAACAAGAAATCGAACAAGCGGGCGGCAGAGCCGCTGTCATCGGCTTTGACGCAAGTGATGAAGCCGCGTTTGTCGAGGCTTGCAAGACAATCGCCGAAGCTGACGGCGGTTTGGGCTATTTGGTCAACAACGCTGGAATCACCAAAGACAAACTCGCGTTGCGCATGAGCACTGATGAGTTTGAAAGCATCGTGCATGCGAACCTTAGCTCGGCGTTCATCGGCTCGCGCGAGGCGCTCAAGATGATGAGCAAGCAACGTTTTGGCGCGGTTGTCAATGTCTCGTCTATTGTCGGCGAGCAGGGCAACATGGGGCAGGTGAACTACGCCGCAAGCAAGGGCGGAATCATCGCACTCACCAAATCCTTTGCGCTCGAGGGCGCGCCACGCAATGTGCGGTTTAATGCCGTTGCGCCGGGGTTTATCGACACCGACATGACCCAAGCGCTAGGCGATGATGTGCGCGCACAATACGAAAGCGCGATTCCGCTCAAACGTTTTGGCACAAGCGATGATGTCGCGCAAGCGATTGCATTTTTGCTAAGCGATAGCGCGCAATACATCACGGGCGAGGTTTTGCGTGTCAATGGCGGGCTGTATATGTAGCCTTGCTTGTTTGACAAATAATAGTTTTATCAGGAATATTTTGTTAGAATATTCCCTCATTTTCATTCATCAAAATAAGGAGAAGTGTATGGCAACTTTTGAAGAAGTCAAGGCAATCGTTGTAGAGCAGCTCAATGTCGAAGAGGCAATCGTAAAACCCGAATCCAAATTCACCGAAGATTTGAATGCCGATTCACTCGATGTTGTCGAACTTGTCATGGCGATTGAAGAAAAATTTGGTGTCGAGATTCCCGACAATGAAGCCGAAAAAATCAAAACGGTCGGAGACGTTGTGAGCTATATCGAGTCGCACAAAAAGTAAAAACGACCAAACACAAGGAGAGAGGATTGCGTAGAGTTGTCGTAACAGGGATTGGCATGATTAACGCTGTGGGGCAAAATTGCAAAGAATCCTTTGCAGCCATTGTGCGCGGAGAATGCGGCGTCAAGAAGATTTCTTCGTTTGACGCAAACGATTTTTCGGTGCAGATTGCCGCAGAGATTACAGACTTTGACCCAACGTCTGTCATGGACGCAAAAGAAGTCAAAAAGGCAGACCGCTTCATTCAACTCGGGCTCAAAGCCTCGCATGAAGCCATGCTCGATTCGGGGCTTGTCGATTCATCGCGCAATCTATTGCCCTCTGTCAATCCCGAGCTTTTTGGCGTGAGCTCTGCTGCGGGCATCGGCGGGCTACCCAATATCGAAAAAAACTCCGTTGTGAACGCGCAAAAGGGGCATCGCCGTATCTCGCCTTTCTTTGTGCCATCATCGCTTGTGAATATGCTCGGGGGCTTTATCTCGATTGATTTTGGTATCAAGGGACCCAACCTTGCCTCGGTTACAGCATGCGCGGCAGGCACGCACGGAATCATCGAATCGACCAAAACAATTGCACTTGGCGAGGCGGAGCGCATGCTCGCGATTGCGGCAGAATCGACCATCTGCCCCGTTGGAATCGGCGGCTTTGCGGCGATGAAAGCGCTATGCGACAATTGCAACGATGAGCCCAAGCGCGCCTCGCGCCCGTTTGACAAAAACCGCAGCGGCTTTGTGATGGGCGAAGGAGCGGCGGCGCTCGTGCTCGAAGACTATGAGATTGCCAAGGCACGTGGCGCGAAAATCTATGCCGAAGTGATTGGCTATGGCGAAAGCGGCGATGCGAACCACATCACCGCGCCAGCGCCCGAAGGCGAGGGGGCATACCGCGCCATCAAGGCGGCGCTCAAAATGGCAAACACATCGATTGACTACATCAACGCACATGGCACGAGCACGCCCTATAACGACCTCTTCGAGACAATGGCGCTCAAAAAAGCCTTTGGTGGCAAGGAATCTGTCCCTCCTGTGAGCTCGACAAAAGGGCAGCTTGGGCATTGTCTCGGCGCTGCGGGGGGGCTAGAAGCCGTGATTAGCATCATGGCAATGCATGAAAGCGTCTTGCCGCCCACAATCAACTATGAGACTCCCGACCCCGAATGCGACCTCGACTATATCCCCAACGCCGCGAGGCAGGCAGAGGTGCGCACGGTGATGAGCAATTCCTTTGGGTTTGGTGGCACAAACGGAGTTGTGATTTTCAAAAAAATCTAGCGAAAGAGGCAGGGAGGGGGCTATGGCAACATATCTTGATTTTGAACAAAAGATTAAGAGCATTCAAGAAGAAATCGAGCTTGCAACCATTCGCAACGATGAACGCGCTTGCGAGATTCTGCGCGATGACCTCCACAAAGAGATTGAACGCGTCTATGGCAACCTCACAGACTATCAAAAGCTCCAGCTCGCGCGCCACCCCGACCGCCCCTATGCGATTGATTATATCCAACTCATTCTCAAATCCCCTGTCGAGATTCATGGCGATAGGCATTTCTGCGATGATACCGCGATTGTCGCGTTCATGGGCTTCATCAAAGACGAAAAAGTCATCGTGATTGCCGAAGAAAAAGGGCGCGGCACGAAGAACAAGCTCATGCGCAATTTTGGCATGCCCAATCCCGAAGGCTACCGCAAGGCATTGCGCGTTGCAAAGCTCGCCGAAAAATTTGGCATTCCGCTCCTGTTTTTCATCGACACTCCGGGCGCATATCCGGGCATTGAAGCCGAAGAGCGTGGGCAGAGCGAGGCGATTGCCAAGAATCTCCAAGAATTTAGCACGCTCAAAGTCCCCACAATCGCCATTGTCATCGGCGAGGGCGGCAGCGGCGGCGCGCTTGCGCTTGGTGTCGCCGACAAACTCGCGATGATGCAATATTCTATCT
>CAMXAV010000117.1 GCA_947179285.1 uncultured Helicobacter sp. | reverse complement strand
GGGATATTCACGCTCTCGCTCATGAGCGTCTTAAACTGCGTCAAATATTCTTGCGCAATGCGTTCGAGCGATTGGTGCGATGTCTCTTGCAAAATCACAATCTTGCTCGAAATCTGCTCAATATTCGATTCGAGCACAGACAAAGAGGCGTTGTTATACTCCTCTGCGCCATGCTTGAGGTCATTCACGACATCGCCAAGCAGGTTGCGCAAACTCTCTTTTATCTCACCAATGCCGCTATTTAAGCCGTCATTGAGAATCTTAAGATTGCCTGCGAGGCTGCTTGCGAGGGCTTGAAAGTTTTGCGTAATCGTGCCGATTGCCTGCTTTTGCTCTTTCTGCCAATCGTGCAGCGATTGCGTGAAAAACTCTTTGGTTTGGTTGCCGATTCCCTCCAAAAACACGCGATTCTGCTTGACCATTGCGTTCGCGCCCGCCGTCATGCCCTCTTTGGTGAGGTTCGTCATCTTGAGCATTTCCTCGCGCATCACCTGCAACGTTTGCGTCATGTCCTCGCGCACGCTGCCGCTTAGCGTGCGCACCTCGCCGCTCATCTGCTCGATTGCGCTCATCACATCGCCCGTGAGCCGCACGACATTTTTTTGCAACATCTCGCTATGCGTGCCGAGCAGCTGCTCAATCTTTTGGCTGCGCTGCTCCATCGCGCTTTGGCTCTTATGCAGCGAATCTTCAAGCAAATCGTTGTTTTGCTGCGCGATTGTTTGCAGCTTGGTGTGTAGCTGCGTGAGGCTCTGCTCGCCCGCGTTGCCAAGCGTTGTGAGCTTGCCTTGAATCGCCTTGCTTTGTTGCGTCATGCTTTGCGCAAATTGCTCGCTGTCGCTGTGAATCTGCTGCGCTGCGTTGTGGTAGATTCCGATAATCTCGCTGTTGAGATTGGCGCTAAAATTCTTGACATTGTCGCCAAACATCACGAAGCTTTCCTTGAGCGCATCGCTGTTGCTCGCGATGTGGTTCTTGAGAATCTCGCTATGCGTGATGAGATTCTGCGTGAGATGTTGGATTGTCGCTGTCGAGTTGTCGCCAAACTGCTTGATACGGCGCGTGAGGTCGTCTTCGGATTCCTTAAAGCTCTGCTGCAAGCTGCTCGCGAGGCTGCCGATTTTTTGCGCCGATTCGTCAAACAATGTGCGCACATTGAGCAGCGATTCTTTGGCATCATCGCCGAGCGTGGCAATGCCGTCAAGATGTGAGCGCAATTGCTCGGCGCTCTTTTGCGCGGAGAGCAAGAAATCCTTGAGGTCGGCATAAAATTCCATGACCTCGCGGTTGCGCGCGGCAACCTGCTCTATCGCGCTCACGCTTTGGGCGAAGCTTTGTTCCATTTGGCGCAACGATTCTTGCGTCTTGTCGAGCGTTACCTGATAATCGCGCTGCCACGCAACCATCGCGCCCACAGCGTTGTTGAGCTCGACAAAGTTTTGCCCAAATTGTTCGTTCAGATTCTTATTGAAATCGCGAATCACGCCCGCAAGCGCCTCGATGAGCCCCTCGCTCGCGCCTTTGGCGAGCTTTTCGAGCGCCGCTGCAAGGCTTGCGTCAAGCCCCGCGAAGCCTTGTTGCAAGAGATTCTGCATTGCGACAAAACGTTCATGCTCGGCGCGCTGCGCGTTTGCGTGCGATTCCTCGCGCTTCTCAATGCTCTGTTGCAATGCGTGCAACATCGGCGCGACATTCCTAAGCTCGCTAAGATTCTCGAGCATATCGAGCTTTTGTAGCTGCGCGTTTAGATATTCTGTGCCACTCTTGGGCGCTAGCTGTACTCTTCTGCGCCCCTTTTGGGCGATATTGAGCGCAATCGCAATGCCCATTCCGACAATCGACGTATAGAACGCAACCTTGAGCCCATCGAGCAGCAGCGGAATCGAATCGGTAACCTTTGTCGTGTCGAACCCAAGCAGCCCGACAAAGATTCCAACAAATGTCCCGAGCACGCCCGTGCTCATTATCACCGATTTGAAATCTTTGTGGTTTTGCGAGCCAAAACTGCGCCAATCGAGCCATGCCAACAAGAACATGATGAGCGTAAAGAGCGCGTTTAGAATCAAGCCAAATTCGGTTGGGAACATCATCTTTCCTTAGCGTCTGCGGCTGCTAGGCGTGCGTGGTTTGCGTTCTTTGAGCCAATCGGGGCGCTGAATCTGCGGACGTTTTTGCGCAACATGCTTGAGATAGACGCGAATCGTGAGCATAATCACGCCAAAGGTAATGAACGCCGAAATCACGGTTTCGAGCTGATAATTGCCGCTAAAAATTAAACCCATAATAAACTCCTTATTTTTTTGCCTCTGTGATGATGCTAAGATTGGTCATTTGTAGATTTTGCAACACGCCAAGAAGCGCGACAAACTCTTGCAGTCTGCTTTGCGAATCGCCGAGAATATGAATCGGCGCGTTTTTGTCGACTTTGTCGAGCTTGCTCGCGACATCATCAAAGCCAATCGGCTGCCCCTCAAACAGCAATTGCCCGTCTTTGGTGATGCTAAAGCTCAAGGCTGCCGTGCCGCTTGGCGCTGCCTCATCGGCGCTCGATTGCGGCAGGGTGAGCGCGTCTGTGCGCACAAATGTTGCCTCCATCAGCACAATCACGAGCAAGACGAGCATAATATCGATGAATGGGATAATGTTGATTCCCTCGATTTTCTTAAGACTCATGGCGATTCTCCCAGCGAATCACAATCACCTCACCCTTGCGCAACAAGAGGTTGTAGCAAAATAGCGAGGGAATCGCGACAAGCAGCCCAAACGCCGTTGCTTTGAGCGCGAGCGCAAGCCCAACCATAATCGTTTGCGCATCGCTCGCGCCGCCCTTGCTGCCAATATCGACAAACGTGAGCATGATTCCAAACACAGTGCCCAAAAGCCCGACATAGGGCGCGTTCGAGGCGATTGTCGACAAAAGCGTGAGATTGCGCGAAAGCTCGAGCTCGAGATGATTCTTGTGCTTGTAGAGCTGCAAAACTTCGGGACGAAGCGAGGCATAGAAAAACAGACGCTCGAAGACGATTCCAAGCGACACAACGCTCATAAGCCCCAAAAGCCCCAAAACACCATAATCGACAATCTCTCGCAAATAGTTTTCCATCACATGCACCTTCTGCCTATCGTCTATCGCGCCTCGCAAAGTTCGAGATGACCGATGTGTCTCTATCGCGTTTCTCCTTGCGCTTTGCATAGCGCAAGACCATAAAGACAAAGCCCAATGTTACACCCAATGCAAAAACCAATGCAAAATAATCCAAATCCTCCACAGCCTCTCCTTAGTTTTCCCTTAGTATTTCATCGCAGCCTGTGCCTCTCTGTCTGCAATGCGTTTCTTGATTGTCTCGCGCTTGTCGTGCATCGCCTTGCCCTGCGCGAGCGCGATTTCGAGCTTTGCTCGGTTTTTGGTGTTGAAGTAGAGCGAGAGCGCCACAATCGTGCGCCCCTGCGTGCTCGTCTCGCCAAGCAGCTTGTGAATCTGCCGCTTGTGGGCGAGCAGGCGGCGGGCGCGGGTTTCATCGGGCTTGTTATACATATTGGTCGTGGCAAGCGCGCTGATATGCGCGCCAAGCAAGAAGAGTTCGCCCTTGATGACGCGCACGAAGCTGTCTTTGAGGTTTGCGCGCCCGGCGCGCAACGCCTTGACCTCGCTGCCCAAGAGCTCGATTCCAACTTCGAGCTTCTCGAGGATAAAAAAATCATAATGCGCTTTTTTGTTGTTGGCAACAAGAATCTTGCCTCGCTTTTTGGGCGCTATTTTGGGCGATTCTTTCGCATACAGCGGGTTTTGCTTCATTGTTTGAGCCTAAAAAAGCTGCTGCCACTGCCGCTTAAAAACCAACCATCTTGCGCGTATTCACGCAAGGCAGGAT
>CAMXAV010000116.1 GCA_947179285.1 uncultured Helicobacter sp. | reverse complement strand
TGCCGCCCCTTTGGGGCGGATTCCTTGCTTGTTGGGTTGCCCGTTGTTGTGCCTCTCAAATAACATAGCCTATGACTCTATCGAGATGTTTTGCTTCGCTCAACATGACAAGATTCCATTGTCATTGCGAACGTTCGCAAGAACGCGTGGCAATCAACGAGCAACGAATCCAAAAAAGAATCCCAACACATCGAGCGTTCAAAGACGGTTGATTGCTTCGCTTCGCTCGCAATGACACAAGGGAACGTCATCGAAAGCGCAATTCCATGCGCACATGAAAGAATCGCCCCCAACTACCTCTTGATAGCACCAAAACTTAGGCAATGCAACACAATGCGCAAATCATTGCGCCAGCGCCAATGGTAGCGGCGGGCGCAAAGCAGCGCGGCGAGGTAGGGCGAGAGCTTTGAAAGCCGCGATTGCTGCTCGCTTTGGAGCATGATAATACAATCGGCATGCCGCTGTAAAATATAAAATTCATAAATCGCCATGTTGCTTGTTTTGCGCGCAAACTCGCGAATGGGCAAAGACGGATTCCACGCCATGTGGGCTTGGAGCGTTTTGCCCATATCAAAACACAACGCGGCGTTCTGCAACCTTTTGGGGCGCAAAGTCGCCGAATGCGTGGTGGATTCATCATGTTGCGTGTAGTGATACAGCGGCGCATTGACGATGCTGCAATCGCGCACAAAAGAGATGAGCAGCAGCCCCATAAGCGTGTCCTCACCGCTAAAAAGCCCGCGCGGAATCTCGCCAAAAACGCGCACACAGAGGCTAAGCGCCTGCAACAACAGCGCGCGGCGATAGAGGCATGCCCAATTCACAATGCGCGTCCCCGCGACTTTGTTTTCAAAAACGCGAATCTTTGGCAAATCGCCAAGAAAATAATGGCAGACCGCAAAATCCGCCGTTGCGTTCGCAAAGTCGCCTTTGCGCATAATCGCCGCGACCATTTGCGCGCAAAACTCGGGCTCTATCCAATCATCGGCATCGACAAACGCGACAAAATCGCCTTTTGATTCCTCGATTCCGCGTGCGCGCGCGGCGAATGTCCCGCTGTTTTGGCTCTGCGTAAAGACCTTGATGCGCGCATTGTTTTGCGCGAGATTCTGTGCGAGCTCTAACGTGGAATCGGTGCTGCCATCATCGATGATGAGAATCTCGAGATTCTTATGCGTTTGCTCCAAGCACGATTGGACGGCTTTTGGCAGGAAGCTTGCGGCATTGTACGCAGGAATGATGAGCGACACGAAGGGTTCGATGGCATAGCTCTCGCTCATCGCCTGATTGCCCCAAAGGTTGCGCAATAGCCAAGCGCTCGCAACGCGCAGCGCAAGGGCTTTTCAAAAGACGCCGCATGTCTAAGCGCCTTGAGGTAGACAAGGCGCGTTTGGATAGAGCCATCGAGGCAGACGAGTTCGGCATTGTGCCGCTGGTAGATATAAAAATTATATTTTGTGTGCATGAGAAATGTGCGCAGATAGTCATCGGCTGCTGGCGGAATCTTGTAGGCAGGCGAACAGAGCACGGTTTCGACCAACGCGAGCGAACGCGCGGCGCTTGCGCAATAGCGAATCGAGGGTAGGCGCGTCATCGATTCTGGGTTGTCGGCATAGAAATACAGCGGCGCGGCGACATAGCCAAAGCCGCGCACAGAGGGCAGCAAGAAGAGCGAGAACAGCACGTCTTCGAGCCCCACGAGCTCGCGCGTGTCATACGAGGCGAGAATCCGCGCACACAGCGCGCTTGCGCCGCGCAACGCCGCCGTGCGGTAGAGCTTCCAAATCTGCGAGCCTAGCAGCGTTTCGTAGAGGTTTGTGCATGTGTGGCGCAGAACGCCCACAGGCTCGACAAAATATTGGCATGCGACCATGTCGATGCTATCGCCCTTTTGGGCAAATTCGGCGAGCATTGCCTCGCAAAACTCGGGCGCGATGTGGTCATCGGAATCGACAAACGCGACAAACTCGCCTTGCGCGTTGTGCAGCCCCACAAGCCGCGCCTCGAAAGTGCCAAGATTGCCTTCGTTGCGCACGATATGCAGGCGAGAATCGGTCGTGAGATTCTGCGCGAGCGCCGCTGTGTCGTCTTCGCTGCCATCATCGACAAGGATAATTTCAATCTTTTGATAGGTCTGCTCAAGGCAGCTGTGCAGGCATCGTTCGATATATTTCTGCGCATTGTAAGCGGCGATGATGATAGAGACAAGCGGCGATTCTAGCGACATAGCAAACGTGCAAACTCGGCAAAGAGCGGCGTGGATTCGGTTGGTCCAGGCGAGGCTTCGGGGTGGTGTTGAACAGAAAAAATCAGGTTGTCTTTATATTGTAGCCCCTCGATTGTGCCATCGAAAAGATTGCGATGTGTAACATCGGCGATTTGCTCAATCGAATCGGGGACGGAGTAGATATGGTTTTGCGATGTGATTTCAACAGCGCCTGTGCGCATGTTTTTGACGGGGTGGTTGCCCCCGTGGTGTCCAAACTTGAGCTTGTAGGTTGGGAAGCCCTGCGCGATAGAGAGTAGCTGATGCCCGAGGCAGATTCCAAAGATTGGAATCTTCGCCGCAATGAGGCGCTTGATTTGCTCGATTTCTGCGCCCAAAAAGCGCGGGTCTCCTGGTCCGTTGCTCAAAAAAACCGCGTCAATCTCATGCGCGCTAAATCGCGCAATCAGCGAATCGGCGCTAAAGCTATGCGGAATCACCTCGACAGCAAAGCCCGCCTCGACAAGATTGTTAAGAATCGCGCGCTTGATTCCAAAGTCAATCGCGACAATTCTGCGTGTCGTGGGCTTCTTGGGGTAGCTTTGTGCGCCAAAGTCAAAATTCGCCTCGTCATGCGTGTAGGGCGCTTTTGTCGAGCATTGCGCAACAAGGTTTTGTTCAGAAATCTTGGGCGCTGTGCGGAGCGTGGCGAGCAGCGATTCTTTGTCGAAATTTTGAGTTGAAGCAATCATCATCATCGCGCCTTCATCGCGCAACATCTGGACGATTTTGCGCGTGTCAAGCCCGCAGATTCCCATCGCGTTATGCGCGCGCAAGAAGTCGGCGAGGCTTTGCGTTGCGCGAAAGTTGGACACAAACGGCGAGTAGCGGTTTACGAGAATCCCACGTGCAAAGATGTTGCGGCTCTCTTTGTCGTTGTCGTTGCAGCCCACGATGCCGATTTCGGGCATTGTGAAAACCACAAACTGCCCCGCATAGCTCGGGTCGCTGATGATTTCTTGATAGCCGCTCATCGAGGTGTTGAACACGGCTTCGCCGATGCTTTCACCGCTCGCGCCAAAGCTTAGGGCTTTGACACAATAGCCATTTTCAAAACACACACATGCTGGGATAAGAGATGTCATAGGAAACCTCGCTTGCGCAATTCTTCTTCATAGAGTTTTTCAAAGATGATGTCATATTCCTCGCTGCCAACGACAATGCGGCGCTTGTAGCTCTTGATTTTTTCTTCGACAAAATCCTCAATCGATTCATAGATTCTTGTATAGTCATTGATGGCTTTGTAGATGATGTTGCGAATCCGATTTTCGGGCACATCGAACCAAACGATGTCTTCTTGAATGATGGCATCAAGGATTGCGTGGGATAGGTTATTATAGCGTTCGTCTTTGCCAAGCGGAATGCCTTTTTTGTTTGCCAATTCTTTCTTGACAAGCCAAAAAAGCGCACGCTCATCGGCACGCAAAAACTCGATTTCATCAACGCGATTTTCGAGAATCTCGCGTACTTCTTCTTCGAGCAATTGCTCGGATTTGATGTCGTTTTCAAGCACAATGCGCGAGACTTCGGCGAGCTTTTCGAGCGGCTGCGAATCGAGCTCGACAACGCCCGAATGCACCAAATCAAGCGCGATTTTATTAGCGATATAGGG
>CAMXAV010000115.1 GCA_947179285.1 uncultured Helicobacter sp. | reverse complement strand
GATTGTGCCTGCTGACGCGCAACCTGTCGAGTATGGCGAAGTCCTGTTTGTCGTGGAGCGCCTCTAATGCAAAAGAATCTGCAAAAAATCTTGATTGCCAATCGTGGCGAGATTGCGCTGCGGGCGATTCGTACGATTCGCGAAATGGGCAAATACTCGATTGCCGTCTATTCCACCGCCGACAAAGAGGCGCATTATCTCGATGTGGCAGACGCAAAAGTTTGCGTGGGCGGCGACAAATCGAGCGAAAGCTACCTCAACATGCCCGCAATCATCTCGGCTGCCGAGCTCTTTGGCGCTGATGCCATCTTTCCGGGCTATGGATTCTTGAGCGAGAATCAAGCCTTTGTCGAAATCTGCCAAGCGCATGGAATCGAGTTCATTGGTCCAAATGCCGAAGTCATGGCGCTGATGAGCGACAAGAGCAAGGCAAAAGAGGTCATGAAACAAATCGGCATGCCCGTGATTCCGGGCAGCGAGGGCGCGCTCAAGGGGCACGAACACGCCAAAGAAGAAGCGGCGAAAATCGGCTACCCCGTGATTCTGAAGGCGGCAAGCGGCGGCGGCGGGCGCGGAATGCGCATTGTGCAGGGCGAAGAGAGCATCATCACCGCCTATCTCGCGGCTGAAAGCGAGGCGATTAGCGCGTTTGGCGATGGCACAATCTATATGGAAAAGTTCATCGACAATCCCAAACACATCGAAGTGCAGATTCTCGCCGACAAACATGGCAATGTCGTGCATATCGGCGAGCGCGACTGCTCGATGCAGCGCCGCCACCAAAAGCTGATTGAAGAATCCCCAGCAATCGCGCTCTTGCCCGAGACGCGCGCAAAATTGCTCGCCAAGGCTGTCGAAGTCGCACGCGCAATCCACTATGTCGGCGCGGGGACGTTCGAGTTTTTGCTCGATTCCGAGCAAAACTTCTATTTCATGGAAATGAACACGCGCTTGCAGGTCGAACACCCTGTGAGCGAAATGGTCAGCGGAATCGACATTGTCGAGTGGATGATTCGTATCGCGCAAGGCGAGGAATTGTTCAAGCAAGAATCAGTCCACTTTCGCGGGCATGCGATTGAATGCCGTATCACAGCCGAAGACCCCGAGCGATTCTTCCCAAGCCCCGGCAAGATTGCGCGCTTCATCGCCCCCGGCGGCGCGTTTGTACGTGTCGATAGCCATGTCTATGAGGGCTACACAATCCCCATTCATTACGATTCGATGATTGGCAAGCTGATTGTGTGGGGCGATTCGCGCCAAAAGGCAATCGCGCGTATGAGCCGCGCGCTCGATGAATTTACGATACAAGGAGTACGCACGGTGATTCCGTTTCACCAAAAGATGATGCAGAATCAAGATTTTCGAGAAAATCGCATTCACACCAAGTATTTGGAACAGTAATTGCTTGAGAACAAGCAGAAGGATTTGCAAGTTCTTCATCAAAACACGACAAGGAGTCAACAATGAAAATCGGTGAAAGTCAAGCTATCAACGCAACAGCGAACAACAACGCAAGCAAGGCAAAAAACGAAGAGAAAAGCGCACTTGAAAACATCGCGGCAATGCGTGCATTGCAAGGAACAGATGGTGCGAATCTGATGATTGCAGATTCTCTTTTGTCTCAAATCTCGGGGCTCACACAGGGCGTGCGCAATGCCAATGACGCCATCGGCATGCTGCAAATCGCAGATTCAACCCTCAACAACATGACATTGAGCGCAGACAGAATCAATGTCCTCTCCGTCAAACTCGGCAACGACACACTCACAACAGAACAACGCAACATGATTCAGAGCGAAACCAACGCGCTCAAGGCGAGCATGCGCGATTCTGTCATGCAGGCTTCGTTCAATGGCAAAAATGTCTTTGCGTCTGAAATGACTTTCGTTACGGGCAACGAAACGAGCGTTACGCTCAACATCAATGCGCCCAACACCTCGCTTGTCGATGTGAACAACCAACAAACAATCCTTGATTTCATGACAAATGTCAACATGGAACGCGCCAACATCGGTTCGGTGATGAACGGAATCCAACATGGGATTAATTCTAATCTCGTTACAATCGTGAATCTCACAGCGGCAGAAAGCACGCAGCAAAACAACGATGTCGCCGAGAATTATAATGTGCTCAACCAAGCGAAATTGCGCGAAAATGCCGCATTGTATGCCAATGTGTACAATACACAATATTTGCGCAGCAAAATCGACACGCTCCTAGCCTAGTATGATTCCATACAGCAAGCAATCCGTCAATCACGAAGATTTAGAGGCGCTCAAAGAGGCGCTGTTTAGCTCGCACCTCACGCAAGGGCAACGCGTGAGCGAGTTTGAAAGCCTCGTTGCGGCGCGCGCCGGCGCGCCTTTTGCGCTCGCGCTGAACTCTGCCACATCGGCGCTCTATTGCGCCTACGCCGCGCTTGGAATCGGGCAAAATGACGAAGTCATCACCACGCCCATTAGCTTTGTCGCCACAACCAACATGCTCCTAGCGCTCGGCGCAAAGCCCGTCTTTTGCGACATCTTACCTAACGGCAACATCGACCCAAGCAAAATCGAACCCCTCATCACCCCGCGCACAAGGGCGATTGTGAGCGTGGATTACGCGGGGCAATCTGTCGCTGTCAATTCGATTGCGCATATCGCCAAGAAACATGGCTTGTTGTGGATTTCCGACAGCTCGCATGCATTCGGCGCGCGCGTGGGCGATTTGCCTGTGGGCTCGTTTGCGGACGCAACGATTTTTAGCTTCCATGCGATTAAGCCTATCACAACGGCAGAGGGCGGCGCGGTTGTGTTCAAAGACGCAGAGGCGCACAAAAAGGCGCAGCTGCTGCATTCGCACGGCGTGCAAAAAAAGGCGCTGTGGAATAGCGAGGTGGAGTTTTTGGGTTTCAACTTTCGCCTAAACGAGCTTGGCGCAGCGCTTGGAATCTCGCAATACAAGCGGCTCGATAGCTTCATCGCCAAGCGCGATTCTATCGCGCGGCTCTATGATTCGCTGCTTGCCGATTCGCCTTTTTGCACAACGCTTGCGCGCGAGCCACATCTCACCACCACACATCATCTCTACCCCGTCTTTCTCGCCCTCTCGCTTTGGTGCAGCAAAGAATCGCTGTTTGCGCAATTGCATGAAAAGGGCATTGGCGCACAAGTGCATTACAAGCCCATCAATTCCTATGCGCTCTATGGCGCAGATTCGCGCGCAACGCCTGCGGCAAACGATTTCTACCTCTCCGAGCTTTCACTGCCCTGCCACCAAGAGATGAGCGAAGAGCAAGCGCGCGAGATTGTGCAGACTTTCAACGCGCTATGCGCAAAGGAATCCAATGCCTGTGCAACTTGACGAACGCTTTTTTCAGCAGCTCGTTGTGTTTTTGCAACAGACTGACAATAAGCTTAATTTCATCAAGACGATGCTTCTTAAGCAAAACGCCGAGAATCTGAATATGCTCTTTGATACAGTGTATGAGACAAACATGTGGGGCAACGGCAGTGGTAGCGGCAGCAAAGAGGAGCTTTTGCGCGGCTATGTCGCGTTTGTGCAAGATTTCTTGCGCACGCACAATATCCGCACAATCGCCGATGTCGGCTGCGGCGATTGGCAATTCTCGAAAAACATCGATTGGGGCGCTGCGTCTTACACGGGCTATGATGTCGCGTCTTTCGTGATACGGCAGAATCGGGAACGTTACGCGAAAGAAAACATCAATTTTGTGCATTACAATGGCGATTTTGCGCAGATTCAAAGCGCCGATTTGCTCATCTGCAAAGATGTCTTGCAGCACCTGCCCAATGCGAAAATCCATGACTTTGTTACGATTCTACCCAAATTTCGCTATGCACTGATTACAAACGACATCGGCGAGCGCGTCAATGCCGACAT
>CAMXAV010000114.1 GCA_947179285.1 uncultured Helicobacter sp. | reverse complement strand
CGCATTCTACATGTCTGGTCCGGGGAAAAAGATCCGCCGCCGCCGCCCGTACCGAGCACGACGTTGCCCGAAATAAAGCTCGCAATCACGGCTTTGTTCAGGTCTTTTGCGGGGCGCGAGAGCAAATCTTCAATCGAAATGTCCTTGAGCGGCTGCTTGTGCTCGCTGCTCGCGCTAAGCGTTTGGGCAATCTTAATGTCCGAGATTCCGAGCTCGGATAGTTTCTGGAAGATGTCCTCGAGCGGTGGCTTGGCAAATTCTTTGGTTAGAATCGCACTTCTGATGTGTTGTGTCTTAATCAGCTCGGCGCATGCGCTAAAGGGATAGATTCGTAAATTACTAATATAACTCCCCCAATTGACTTTATGCGAATCGATAATCGCAACAGGATAGTAGGGAATCTCGCCGCTAAGCGCGCTTTTAATCACATTTGCCGCTTGCGTGTCTGCGCCAAAAATCAGCGTTGCGTGCGGCGAGCTTCGCGGGATATTCTCAATCACGATGCGCTTGGAGATACGCACACAGCCGATGATGATGTTGGATAGAATGCAATCGACCACAACGACACTAAGCGGCAGAATGCTCCAAAAATCGAGCGCCGCAAAGCAGATGATGGCGAGTAGATACGCGACAAGATGTGCGTATAGAATCTTGAGCGCCTCGCTCAAGCCAAAAAAGCGCCACGGGACGAGATAGAGGCGAAAGATGAGCAACATGCTAATCTTTAGCCCGATGATGATGCAAAAGGCACAAACGAGCTTCGTGCCAAACTCGAGCGGCACTTCAAAGCTATAACGCAGATGATAGGCGAGCAGAAGCGTCCAATACGAGAGCAGCACATCGACAACGACAAAAAAGAGCGTGCGCTTGACATTGCTTGGGCGCAAGAGTTTCGAGAGAAAACGCGATGTCAGCGCCCGTTTCATAGTGCCTCTTGCAGAATCTGTGCGACAGCCTGCACGTCCTTGCGCCCCATCGCGCCGCCGCTAGGCAGGCAGATTCCGTGTGCAAAGAGGCTTTCGGAGCGACCATCGACAAAGCATGTCGCGCCCGCAAACAGCGGCTGCATGTGCATGGGCTTCCAGAGCGGGCGCGTCTCGATGTTGTGCGTTTCAAAATGCTTGACAATCTCGAGCGGATTTGCGCTTTGCGGCAGCCGCGCCGTGCTAAGCCAGCGGTTGCCCCGCGTGTTGGGCAGCTCGGGCATCATCGTAAGCCCCTCGATGTCGCCAAGAGATTCGGCATACCAGCCAAAGATGTCGCGCCGCTTCTGCACGCGCGATTCCAAAACCTCCATTTGCCCCACGCCAATGGCGGCGAGCACGTTGCTCATGCGGTAGTTGTAGCCATACATTTCGTGCTCGTAATATGGGGCGGGCTCGCGCGCCTGCGTGCTCAAGAATCGCGCATGTTCGATTGCCTCTTCATTCCTGCCAATGAGCATTCCGCCACCGCCTGTCGTGATGATTTTATTGCCGTTGAACGAGAACGCGCCAAAGTCGCCAAACGTGCCCGTGCTCTGCTCGCCATAGAACGCGCCAAGCGATTCGGCGGCGTCCTCGATGAGCACGATATTTTCTTCGTTGCAAATCGCGCATATCTCATCGAGCTTGGCGCATTGCCCATAGAGATGCGTGAGAATGAGCGCCTTTGGGCGCTTTTCGAGCGCGTGAATGGCGGTTTTGAGCAGCTCGGGGCTAAGATTCCAGCTTTCATCGCAATCAATGAACACGGGCAGCGCGTTTTGGTAGAGAATCGGCGCGACAGAGCCGATAAACGTAAAGCTGCTCGCAAGCACAATGTCGCCCGCGCCAACGCCCGCAACGCGCAACGCGAGGTGAATCGCCGCCGTGCCGCTGCTTAGCGCGAGCGCGTGGCTCGTGCCCGTGTAGCGGCGCATGGCATGTTCAAATTGGTTGACAAACTCGCCAAGCGGCGCAATATAGTTGCTCGCAAAGACTTCTTCGACATAGCCAAGCTCGTTCCCGCCCATCTCGGGCGGCGAGAGGAAAATGCGTTGCTTCATAGAATCTCCTTTTTGGGTTTCGCGGGCTTGGATTTGGCGGGGTTGCCCATTACGATTTGGTTGGCTTGCACATCGCGCACAACGACAGCGCCCGCGCCAACGACAGCGCCCGCGCCAATCGCGATTCCTTCCTTGACAACGCTTCCCGCGCCAATATGCGCGCCTTCGCCCACGCACACGGCGCCGGCGAGCGTGGCATTTGGCGAGACATGCGCAAACGCGCCGATGTCGTTGTCATGCTCGATGACGCTTGCGGTGTTGATGATTGCGCCTTTGCCGACACAGGCGCTCGGGTTGACAACGGCATGTGCCATAATCACCGCGCCGTCATCGATTGTCGCGTTTGGCGAAACAACGGCGCTTGGGTGCGCGAGCGCGGGGAAGCGTAAGCCATGCGCCTGCATACGACTAAAGATGTCGCGCCTCGCTGCGTTGCTGCCGATTCCGAGTAGAATCGTGCGGATATTATGCGCATTGGCGAGAAATGCCTCCTCGCTTTGCGCCTGCAAGCCCGCGAGATTTTTCGAGCAATCCGCGTCTATCAGCGCGCAAATCTCATAACCGCAGAGCTCGGCAATCTCGGCGACAACCTTTGCGTGCCCGCCCGCGCCATAGAGCGCCGCGCGCCACTTGCTGCCCACAAACGGCGCGCCGCTCACCTCGCCCTCGCTCGCGATTCCCTGCCGCAAGAAGACCTTGCCAATCGTGCGCAGCAGAATCTCGCAATCGAGCCCAAAGCTCATGCGCTCGACATACTCGACATCGAATCGCAATTTGTCCTCCCAGCTAATCGCGTTGCGCCCGCTCACCTGCGCCAAGCCCGTGATTCCGGGCAAGACATCATGCCGCCTTTGTTCGCGGCGCGTGTAGAGCGGCAGATACGAGGGCAGAAGCGGGCGCGGACCCACGAAGCTCATCTCGCCGCGCAAGACATTGTAGAGTTGGGGTAGCTCATCGAGCGAGGCTTTGCGAATGAAGCTCCCAACGCCGCATAGCCGCGCAGAATCGGGCAAGAGAGCGCCGCTTTCATCGCGTGCGTTGCTCATTGTGCGGAGTTTGTAGATTGTGAAAATCTTGCCGTTTAGCCCCGGGCGCTCTTGGGCAAAGAAAACGGGCGAGCCGAGTTTGGCGCGAATGAGGATTGCGCAAAGCGCGATGATGGGCGCGAAGAGCAGCAGCAGCAGGAGTGCGAAGAATCTGTCGCAATATGGTTTGAGATAATCTTTATAAAACATCGGTTTGCCTTCGGGTGGATTCCTTTTTATGGTTAAGATTTTTCGTACCATTGTGATTCGGTATAGAATCGGTCTTGGTAGGCATAGAGTCGCGGGACGCGTGTCGAGACGGCGCATAGAATCTCATACGGAATCGTGCCGATGAGTTCAGAGAGCTCGCCAACGGGCAGCGCGCCCATATTGTTTTGCCCAAAAACGAGCACGTCTTGCCCGACATGTGCTGTCGCAATATGGCTCACATCAATCATGCATTGGTCCATGCAGATGTTGCCCACCACAGGCGCGCGCTCGTTACCAACGAGCATGCTCGCGCGATTCGACAAAAGCCGCATATAGCCATCGGCATAGCCAAACGGCAGTGTCGCAACGCGACAATTGTTGTCGCGAGCGACAAAGGTTGCGCCATAGCTCACGCCCTCGCCCTTTGGGACATTGTGAATGCGCACAATGCGCGCGTTTAGGTTCATCACGGGCAAGAGCCCATCGGCGAGCGCGCATGGCGCGATTCCATACGCGGCAATTCCCGCACGAACCATAGAATGCGCATAACGTTTGGCAAAAATCGCCGCGCTGTTGGCGCAGTGGACATAACGTGGCGCGATTCCGCGCGCCTTGAGCGCGTCTAAAAACGACACAAACAGCGAATGCGGCTTGT
>CAMXAV010000113.1 GCA_947179285.1 uncultured Helicobacter sp. | reverse complement strand
ACAGCAGAGGATTTGCCCGATGCGTCTTTTGCGGGGCAGCAAGACACCTACTTGAGTGTGCAAGGGCAGCAAGAGCTCATTCACTATGTCAAATCATGCCTCGCCTCGCTTTTTACCGACAGAGCCGTGAGCTACCGCGCCTCGAAGGGCTTTGACCATTTCAAAGTGGCGCTTTCTGTGGGCGTGCAAAAGATGGTGCGCGCCGATAGAGGCAGCGCGGGCGTGATGTTTTCTATCGACACCGAAACGGGATTCAAAGACGCTGTGTTCATCACGAGCAGCTGGGGGCTTGGCGAAAATGTCGTGGGCGGAACGGTGAATCCCGATGAGTTTTATGTCTTCAAGCCCACGCTCGAGCAAGGCAAGCGCCCGATTCTAAAGCGCCAACTTGGCAACAAGCATCAAAAGATGGTCTATGCGCCCGCTGGCAGCTCGCACCCAACGCACAACATTCCCACAACCGAAGAGGAATTTCAGAGCTTCTCGCTGACCGATGAAGAAGTGCTCACGCTCGCACGTTACGCGATTCTGATTGAGCGGCATTACACAAAAGAGGCGGGCGAATACCGCCCAATGGACATGGAATGGGCAAAAGACGGCGTTACAAACGAGCTGTTCATCGTCCAAGCGCGCCCCGAGACGGTGCAGAGCCAAAAGATGAAAAAGGGCGGCGGCAAGACGATTGAGAAATTCTATTTCGTCAACGAAAACGAGGAACGCGAATTGTTGCTCACGGGCAAGGCTGTGGGCGGAAAGATTGGGCATGGCAAGGTGCGCGTGATTGATAATATCATGAACATGTCCGAGATTAAGCCGGGCGAGATTCTCGTTACCGACAACACCGACCCCGACTGGGAGCCCGCGATGAAAAAGGCAGCGGCGGTTATCACCAATCGCGGCGGGCGCACATGCCACGCGGCGATTGTCGCGCGCGAAATCGGCGTGCCCACCATTGTTGGCGTTGCGGGCGCAACGCAACGGCTCGAGACGGGCATGGACATCACCGTGTCATGCGCCGAGGGCGAGGAGGGGCGAATCTATGAGGGAATCTACGAATACCGTGTCGAAAGCATCGACCTCTCGAACTTCGAGCAGCCCAAAACCAAGATTTATATGAACGTGGGCAACCCCGAAAAGGCGTTTGGATTCTCGATGCTGCCAAACCATGGCGTGGGGCTTGCACGCATGGAGTTTATCATCAACAACTACATCAAAGCCCACCCTCTCGCCCTTTTGGACATTCAGTCGGGCAAAACAGACATACAGGATTATCAGAAAATTTGCGAGATTATGCAGGGCTACACCTCGCCCAAAGATTTTTTCATCAACAAAATCTCCGAAGGCGTGGGCATGATTGCCTCTGCGTTCTACCCAAACCCCGTCATCGTCCGCACGAGCGACTTCAAGACCAACGAATACCGCCGTATGATAGGCGGCGCGGCTTATGAGCCCCACGAGGAGAATCCGATGTTGGGCTATCGCGGCGCATCGCGCTACTATTCCGAAGCCTATCGCGGCGCGTTCGAGTGGGAATGTCAAGCGCTCTCGAATGTGCGCAGCGAAATGGGGCTCACCAACATGCGCGTGATGATTCCGTTCTTGCGCACACCCGAAGAGGGCAAAAAGGTGCTCGAGATTATGCGCCGCAATGGGCTTGTGCCCGGCGAAGATGGGCTCGAAATCTATGTGATGTGCGAACTGCCCGTGAATGTGTTGCTCGCCGATGAGTTTTTGAACATTTTCGATGGATTCTCGATTGGTTCAAACGACCTCACGCAGCTCACGCTCGGTGTCGATAGGGACGGCGAGCTCGTGAGCCATGTCTTTGACGAGCGCAACCCCGCCGTGCTCAAGATGTTTGCGCAGGCAATCGAGGCGGCGAAGCGGCGCGGCAAATATTGTGGAATCTGTGGGCAGGGACCAAGCGATTATCCCGAAGTGGCAAAATTCCTTGTCGAGCAAGGAATCACCTCGCTTTCGCTCAATCCCGATACCGTTTTGAGTACATGGCAAATGGTTGTGGAGCTTGAGAAGAGTCTGGGACGATAAGAAAGCGAGATTCCAACTTATGGGCATATAGATTATGGAACTCTTTGCCATTTGTGTTTTTGGGCTTGGTGTCGCGCTTGTCATCAATATTTTATTCAACCGCTGGGGTATCCCCGTTGTGATTGGCTACATCACAGCGGGGGTTTTTATCGCGTCCTATCTGCACCTCACAGACTTTATCGACCGCAACCTGCTCGACCACATCGCCGAGTTTGGAATCGTATTTCTCATGTTCACAATCGGCTTGGAGTTTTCGTTCCCAACCTTGCGCAGCATGCGCCAAGAAGTCATCGTTTTTGGCGGCTTGCAGGTGCTTCTTAGCACGCTCGCGGTTTTTTTGGTGGCTTTTTTTGCGTTCAATCTCGGCATTAGCGCCTCGCTGATTATCGCAATGGCGCTTTCGCTCTCCTCAACCGCCATTGTCCTCAAAAGTTTCAACGAAAGCAAGGAAATCAACACGCCGCATGGGCGCAACGCCGTTGGGATTCTGATTATGCAAGACATCGCCGTGATTCCCATGCTGCTGCTCATCTCGATTCTTGGCAGCGGCAACGCGCACTTGGAGTTCCTCATTATCCACACCACGCTTAACGCGTTGGTGCTCGTTTTGCTTTTGTTCTACCCCATAAAATGGGTGATTGCGATGCTGCTCCAATACGCCGCGCACACACGCATGGACGAAATCTTCGTGGGCGCGATTCTGTTCATCATCTTCGCAAGCTCGCTGCTCGCCCATCTCTTTGGCTTTTCGTATTCTCTGGGCGCGTTCATCGCGGGAATGATAATCGCAGGGACGCGCTACAAGCACCAAGCCGACCTCGATTTGATGCACTTTCGCGACTTGCTGCTTGGAATCTTCTTCGTCACGGTGGGCATGCAAGTCAACATCGCGTTTCTCTTTGCCAACCTGCATTGGATTCTCGTGTTTCTCGTTGGAATCATGCTCTTAAAGGCGCTCGTGCAGTTTGCCATCATTCGCTTCTACCGCAGCACGCGCACATCGTTCAAGACGGCGCTTTCGCTGTGTCAGGTTGGCGAATTTTCGTTTGTGCTGTTCTCTTTGTCGAGCGGGAATCTCGGGCTCATCGATGCCAACACGCATCAATTCCTCGTTTTATGCGTGATTTTCTCGATGATTTGTACGCCGTTTATCCTCAAAAACCTCGCGAAAATCGCCGACAAGGCGCTTGGCGTGTTTGGCAAAAAGGGCGATGTGTTCCTCGAAAACGAGGGCAGCTATTCTGTGTTGCAAGACCACATCGTTGTGTGCGGCTATGGCGTGTATGGCAAAGAGGTTGTGCGCTATCTCAAGGAGCACAACACGGGCTATATCGCCATCGATTCCGACATTGCGCGTGTGAACGAGGGCTATCGCAACAACGACAACATCGTTTTTGGCAGCATGCGCCAAAAGAGCGTCTATGAAGTTTTGCGTATCGATGAATGCGCCGCTGTCGTGCTCACGCTCGATGATTCCGACAAGACGCGTATGATTTGCAACGAGCTTTTGAGCGCATTCCCCGATTGCCACATCATCGTCCAAACCCCCACGCATGACGATATGCAGCACCTAAGCGGGCTCAAGCTACACACCCTGATTTGCGCCAAGACAGAGATTGCAACGAT
This sequence comes from uncultured Helicobacter sp., assembly GCA_947179285.1. Taxonomy (GTDB): domain Bacteria; phylum Campylobacterota; class Campylobacteria; order Campylobacterales; family Helicobacteraceae; genus NHYN01. Next base: position 252 of record CAMXAV010000113.1, on the reverse strand, counting down.
TCTTGGCAGCGCCGCTGTCGAATGCGTGCAAGAAAAGAGCGGGCATGAGGGCATGGGAATCTAGCGAATGGTGCGATTGCCACGCTCACGCCGCTCGCTCGCAATGACAAAAAGCCAAAATCACGCAATGCCCTCGCAATGACGATAGCGGGATTCTGACGATGACGCTAGCTCGAATCTGTTGCGATTCTAAACCTTACCTTTCGCCGCCCGCGTAGGGCAGCGATTAAAGACAACAAGCGTTAGCGCAGT
>CAMXAV010000112.1 GCA_947179285.1 uncultured Helicobacter sp. | reverse complement strand
GCGTACAACGGTGCTAAGCCCATTGTTTTGGTTTGTTACCTTCACGATTGTGTTCATCGGGAATGTCTTGTGCGCCGCTGTTTTGGCGTGCATGTTATACGATTCGCCATTTGATGTCGTGCGCCCATGAAAATCGGGACCATACCAGCTCGCAAGCCCGCTTTCTTGCGTGCCCACAGCGACTTCGCTTGGATAATACCATTTGCCATTGATTTGGTAGGGCTTCATGCTCCCGCTGCCACCGATAGCGCCCGAGCTTGGCGCGTCGACAGGCACGCTTGGCGAGCTCGTACAAGCCGTGATGAACAAGACGATAGCAAAACTTCCAATCCATGAACGCAAAGACATGCGCATTCTCTCTCCTTATTTTTGGGTTTCCCATTGGAATCGCATGTGCGTGGGCTCTTTACCAATAGGGTATGTGCCGACAAATCGCGGCTGCGTGGCTGTGCTCTTGCCATACATGCGTTCAAACTCGTTGCTGCGGTAGGTGCTAAGATTTTCATAGGGGATATGCACGAAATAGCGCCGCCCATCGCGCGGAAGCTGTGTGCGCTTGAAATGCGGGTTGTCATGCCGCAGCTCTGCGAGGCTCATGCCCGCGCTTTGGGCAATCTGCGCGAGCGTGCGTGCGCCATTGAGCTCGATTGTGGCAATCGTTGGGCTGCCGATTCCGCGATTGAGCAGGTATTCATAGCTGCTCTCCTTGAGCGCATCGACATTGTGCAGCAGCATCGAGACATACAGAATCTTGCGGATATAGTTGCGGCTCTCGAGCGGGATATAGAGATTCTCTTCGTCAAGCAGAATCTCGATATTGTCGCTGCCCGCCTCGGCGATGGCGCGCCCGAGCCTGCCTTCGCCGCAATTATAGGCGATTGCGGCGAGATACCATTTGCCAAAGGTTTCGTGCAATTGTTTGAGGTATTCAATTGCCGCTTGTGTCGAGCGCACGGGGTCGAGCCGCTCGTCCATCTGCGAATCGACACGAAGCCCGAGCATCTTCGCGGTTTTGGGCATGAATTGCCAGATTCCCATCGCCTTTTTGCTCGAGCGCGCGCGCGGCGAGAAGTTGGATTCGACAAGGGCGAGGTACAAAAACTCGGGCGGGATTCCCGATTCTTTAATCATCTCTTTTAGCAGCGGGATAAAGCGCTCGCCACCCTCATAGCCCGTCAAGAAAATGCGGTCGCGCAAGCCATTGTCCATTGCGTTGCGAAACGACAAAAAAAGCTCATGGTTTGCAAACGCAGCGTTCACATCAAACTTTTCAAACACATCTGCCATTGCCCCTTCGTTTGGGAAATCAAACGCGGCGATTCCTAAGGCAATGCTCAAGATACAGGCGCATAAAAATTTCACTCTCTCACTCCAAATTTATATTTTATTCGATTTTGGCATAAAGCAAGATTGTACCCAAAAGCGCTTAAAGTCGCCTTTAATGTGCCAAATCTCTCTTTAGCCCAAAGAGAATATCGGCATTTTTGTCGGTGAGTGCAGCGACATTTTCTATCGTGGTTTGGAGAATCTCTGCCATTTTTTGCGCGATGAGCGGGATATAAACGGGCGCATTGCGCGTGCCTCTGTGCGGCTCGGGGGTCAGGTAGGGCGCATCGGTCTCGAGCAGTAGGCGCTCGCGCGGAATCTTGGGCAGAATCTCGACAAGCCGCCGCGCGTTTTTGAAGGTCAGCACGCCGCCGATGCCATAATAGAAAGTCTCGGAAAGCTCGAGCAGAATCGAATCGGCATTGAAACAATGCAGCACGCCGCGCAAACGTTTGTGGTCGAAGCTGCGCAAGATGTGCAAGACATCGGCTGACGCCTCGCGGATATGCAAGATGAGCGGCAGCTCAAACTCGGTTGCTAGGCGAATCTGCGCGGCGAAAATCTCTTTTTGCTTCTCTTTAATCGCCTCCGCATCGTGCGATTGCAGGCGATAATAATCGAGCCCACATTCCCCCACAGCCACGCAACGTGAATCGGTGATATAGGAGCGCAAGAGCGCCTCGTCATAGTCGTCTGCGCAATTGGGGTGCACGCCAACGGCGAAATAGACGCAATCATAAGAATGGCTAATCTCGCGCGCTTTTGGCAGGTCTTTTGGGTCGGCTGCGGGGATAATGAAATGGCTCACGCCTTGCTGCTTTGCCGCGTGCACAATCGCGTCAAGATTCGCATAGCCCGCGTCATCAAGATGACAATGTGTGTCTATCATTTGGTTTTCCTCCATCGCATTCCTTGTGTTATAATGCGCAAAAGAGTATCGAAAAAGAGACAATCGAGGGGAACATGTTCAACGGGCTAGTGCGAGATATTGGCAGTGTGCGGAGTTTTGATTCGCGTCTTTTGCGCATTGTTTCGCGCCTGCGCCCCACTCTTGGCGATAGCATCGCCGTCAATGGCGCATGTTTGAGCGTTGTGGCGCTGCACAAAGACGGGTTTAGTGTCGAGCTTAGCAGCGAAAGCGCAAGGTGTCTGGCGCTCGAAAATTTTTGTGGCAAGGTGCATTTAGAGCCCGCAATGCGCTTTGGGCAAGGGGTCGATGGGCATTTGATGCAGGGGCATATCGATGCGCTTGGCGTGATTGAGAATGTGTGCCCAAGCACCGTTGGAATCGATTTTTTCGTGAGCCTGCCCGCCGAGTCGTTGCGCTTTGTCGTCCCAAAGGGCAGCATCGGCGTTGAAGGCGTGAGCCTCACCATAAACGACGTGAGCGCGACAGGATTCCGCCTGACGCTCATTCCGCTGACATTGCGCGAGACACTCTTTGGCACGTTCGCCAAAGGCAGGCGCGTGCATATCGAGACGGACATGTTCGTGCGCTCGTTGGCGCATTTGCTGGGGCGGCGCATGCATGGCGCGACAAATGCTGTCGCACAGCCGCAAGCCACGCATGCAGCATACCTCGAGCAGCTGCTCTGGAGCTATTAAATCGGCGCACACTCGCGCAGAATCCGATAGGCTTCGTCTTTGTCAATACGTGTCGTTACGTTGGGTTGGATAATGTCGAAAAAATGCGTTGCGGCAAGCGCGGCTTGGGTCAGCAACATCTCGAGCCCATCGACAGCCTGAATGCCCAAGCTTTGCGCGAGCGCGAAAAGGGGTGTCGTTTGCCCATAGACAATATCGACAAGCAGGCTTTGCGGCTGCGCCTTGAGCGATTTGAGCAGCGCGGTCATCTTCTCAATCGGTAGCGGCAGGCTGTCGTCTGTGAGCCCGGCGCTTGTGGCATTGACGATGAGGTCAAAGGAATCCTCTGTGCCCAAAGCCTCGCTTAGCATCGTCTTGTAGCCCGCGCTTGTGAGCGGTTGCAGGCGCGCCTGCGAGCGATTCACAATCGTTGTTGGAATCTGATGTTGGCGCAAGATGTAGGCGATTGCCTTTGCGCTGCCGCCCGCGCCGATGAGCAGCGCATTTTTGGGGATAAAGCGCTTGGCAATCACGCGGTAGAATCCCTCGGCGTCTGTGTTGTAGCCCACAACCCTCTCGCCCTCGCGCACAATCGTGTTCACCGAGCCAATCTCGCGCGCCACGCCACGCACCTCATCGCATTCGGCAAACGCAATTTCCTTGAACGGAATCGTAACATTCGCGCCGCTAAAGCCATGCGCACGCAATGCCGCCACGGGCGATTCGCCCTCTTTGAGCAAGAACTGCGTATACCGCGCGCCCAGCTGCAAGCGCTCGAAAAACGCGTTGTAGAGGATAGGCGACTTGGAATGCGCAATGGGATTCCCAAACACGACAAAATAATGCATTCATTCTCCTTTGAGCTTTAGTAAGTTTTTATAAATCCAGCCTTCTTGTGTGCGCACCCAGCCGTTTTTCTCTTCGAGAGCCACAATGCTATCATTTTGCAATTTTTTGCCAACAACGCGTGCGCGTGTCGAGGGCTGCTCGCGCACATTGATGCTATCGGCGATGACTGCATAG
>CAMXAV010000111.1 GCA_947179285.1 uncultured Helicobacter sp. | reverse complement strand
CCTAAGGCTCATTCGCGCCGCAAAGGACGGCTTTGAGCGCTACAAAGACATCTTTCTCCGCGTGCAAAACGACTTCTTGGGCAAGCTTGACACGACAACCAAGCAAAAGCTGCAAAAGCGCGAAAAAAGCGCATTGTTTATCCCGATTACCGCGAGCAAGGTGCGGCGCATTTTGGCGAGTTTTCAAGAGGCGTATTTCGCCAACGATTCGATTGTGCATATCCACCAAAGCCTAGAAGGAAGCGCCCCTGCCGAGACGATTAGCGAGCTGCAACGCGCGTTTGATTATTACATGAAAAACAAGACAAAGCCCTTTTTCACGCTCACGCGCAATATGCTCGGCGCGATTCTGTGCGGCACGCCGATTGCGAAGGTGTATTGGAGTGGGGATAAGCCCATCATCGAGAATGTGAGCGTGTTTGATTGCTGGCTCGACCCGCAGGCAGAGGACGCGCGCGACATTAAGTATTTGGTGCATAACCTCAAAATGGCGCGCAGCGATATTCTCGCGCTCAAGAAGCAGGGGATTTTTGGCGAGGAATTGGGCTTTGAGCCAGACGAGCAGCCCTACAAACGCGAGAAGCTGCAAGAGGTGTATTATCTGCAAGAGACGACATGGAATGTCGCGACATTCATCGGGCAAAACAAGGTGCGCGATGTGGCGCTTGCTGACGGGCTGCCCTTTATTGTGGGCGCGCTTCTGCCGCAGGTGTTTGACGATGATGAAGACGCTGTGCGCGCGTATGGCGATTCGCCCACGAGCATTTTGTTGCCCTTGCAGCGCGAAATCAACATTCGCCGCAACCAGCAGATTGACGCGATTGCGCTGTATCTGAACCCGCGAATCCTCATTGAGAGCGGCAGCCTGATTGACCCCAACCAAATCATCAAGGGCGCGGGGCAAATCATTCAATGCGAGCGGCTCGAGGGCGCGAAGTTTATGCCGATGCCGCCCATTCAGGAGAGCATTTTTGATGTGAATCGGCTCGATACCGAAGCCCAAGAGGCGCTTGGCGTAACGAGCTACAACAGCGGCGTGGACAACAACAACACGCTTCTAAACAGCACGGCAACGGGCGTTTCGATTCTTAGCAGCGAGGCAAACACGCGGATTAATGCGCTCATTCGCGCCTATAACGAAACATTTGTCGAGCCGCTGATGACGCGCATTGCGATGCTCATCTATAAATACGACCCGCTGTTTATGGGCAATTTCGCGTTGCGAGCGCCGATTGAGATTCTCGCGAGCATCAACACAGGAATCGGCGCGACCAACCCGCAGACGCAAATCAGCAACCTCGACAAGGCATTTGCGATGTTTTTGCAAACACAGAATCTGCAAGGCGCAAATGCCGTGATTGACGAGATGTTGCCGCTGCTTGGAATCAAGAACAAGGAGAAATTCTTGCAACAACAAGCGCAAATGGCACAGCAACAAATGCAGGCGCAAAATGCGCAGGAACAAATGGCGCAAGCGCCGCCGTGATGATGACGGGAATTGTCATGTTGAGGCGAAGCCGAAACATCTCATGAGATTCTTCACGCTCCGCGTTCAGAATGACAAACTATGAGATTCTTCACCTGCAAGCAGGTTCAGAATGACAAACGGAGGTGCGGAATTGAGCGCACATATTAATGAGTGCGACTAAATCCAGCCTCCAAAAAAAGGGGAACAATGGAACTAGTAGAACTCAAAGAGAAAAAGGCAACGCTCGAAATGCTCGCCGCAAACAAGGAGTTTTGCGCGCTCAAGGAACGCAACGAGAAAAAGGCGCAAGTGCTCATCAAAAGCGCAATGAGCGAGGATAACCCGTTTCGCGCCAAAGCATTGCTTAGCAAGGCGCAAGGAATCTTGGAGGCGAGCAATGAGCTTGCGCTACAACTAGGCGAGATTGAGCTAGAAATGAAACTTTTGGAAGGAGAGGAACAATGAGCGAACAAGCGACAATGGCGCAAGGTGCGCCACAAGACACACAAGCAACACCACAAGCGCCACAAGAGGGCGCGGGCGCGATTGCGCAAACACCACAAGCGCCACAGCCTGTGCAAGGCGAACCCAATGTGTTTGCGAATCTGATTGATAGCTTTGCGCAAAACTATGGGCAGCCACCCAATCAGCCGCAACAACCACAAGCGGGGCAGAGCCAAAGCGAGAGCGATTGGATGCGCTCTGTTTTGCAACAAGCGCCGCAAACAGCGCAAGCGCCACAACCACAAGCGCAGGCGCAAGCCGAAGTGTTTGCGGCATTGCAGGCGCAGATGGCGCAAAATGCGCAGGTGCAGCAAATGGCAGCGACACTGCAAACGATTGCCGCGCAACAAGAACAAGCGCAGATTCGCGCCGACATTGACACACTGAAGGGCAAGTATGCCAACTTTGACGAGCGCGGCATTCAGCAAAAGCTCATCGAGCTCGCAAAGGCGAATCCTGCTGCCGCGAGTGCGTTTGACAACAAGCAGGGCTGGGAGATTTTGCACCTTGCGTATTTTGCGAACACGCAGCCCAAAGCCGACCCGATTATTAGCGGCGCGCAAGGAGGCAGCAGCGCGCCAAACGCGGAGCTCGTCAAGTCGCTCGAGATGGGCGACAATAGCAATCTGGAACAGATTGGGAAATTATTCTAGGAGAACATCATGACAAACTTGACAATTCAAAACCACACAACGTCCCCCTGCGACACATTCGAACCCCCCTTTGCGATGTTGCATTACTATGTCGAAGAGGAAGGCGAGGGCTACAAAAGCGTTGCGCTTAGCACGGACGAAACGAGCGGATTTAGCGACATCGCAGCACTCAAAGAGCATTTCGCCAAGCAGGCAAGAGGCTATGCGCTTGCACATCAGATTGTGAGTGCAAAAGAGGGCGCAGAGGTTGATGCCGATAGCGCGAGCATTGCCACGATGAGCGCGATGATTGTTGGCGCGGTTGTGGAGACGTTGCAAAAGGCAGGCGAGGAGAACGAGAGCCTTAAAGCGGCTTATGAGCAGGCTTTTGCGCAAAAGGTCGCGTTCAAATGCGCCGATAATGTCGTGCGTGAGCTCACGATTGCCGAGCTCGCACATGCGCAAAAAGAGGCGCTAGGGCAAAGCAGCAGCAAGATTGTCGGGACTGCTAAGTGAGCGCGCAAAAGAATAGCCTCGCGGCGCTTGTCGCGATAAGCGGCGCGGTGTTTGTGATGTTCATCATCATTGGCAGCATTTTATCGAGTATGCTCGATAGCGCAAACAAGGAAAACGCGAGGCTACAAGCGGAGTTAAAGGAACAACAATGCATGTCGTTACATTCATCATTGCGCTGATTATCACGACACTACTTGGCGCAATCATCATCTTGCAAAGCAAGATTAGCGAGAAAGAGGCGCTTTTGGCAGCAAGAGCCGTGCAGATTGCCGCGTTAGAGCGCGGGATTGAGCAGGCAAAAAGCAGCATAGAGGCGCAAAACGAGGCGATTTTGGCGATTCAAAACGAGGCGCTTTTGGCGCAAGCCCAAGCGCACGAAAGCACGCGCGTTGCGGCTTTTGGCGAGATTATGTTGAAAGGAGGAAGCTGTGAAGACGAGCGCGATACTCTTTATCACCTGCTTGCCGTTGCTGCTGTGCGCTAGCTGCGCGAGCCCCGAAATCATCACGCAAACGGAGATTGTGGAAGTCAAGATTCCCGTGCGTTGCGATGTGGAAATGCCACAAAAGCCTGCGTTTCGCAAAGACACAGAGGGCGCGCGCGCGTTGCTCGAATATTTCGTGCAATGCGAGGAGCGCCTGCGCTATTGCGTTGGAGAATCTCCATGAAATATGCCGAGTTTCGCGCGCGGCTCAAGGCGCTGTGCTTTGGCGAGAGCGCCTACAAAGAGAACATTGACGAGCTCAAGACGATTACGCAAATGGCGCTCGAAGATGTCGCGACACGTGTTGTCCCCGCGCGGCTGGTGAGCAGCGATATGC
>CAMXAV010000110.1 GCA_947179285.1 uncultured Helicobacter sp. | reverse complement strand
AAGTCTATCTTCAAGCTCCCATTGCCCAGTGATTTGCAAGAGTGGATATAGTATCTTTAGACCCGTGCGGAAGGTAGGCTCGTCTTGAAGGTCGAGATTCTTATCAAAATAGCTGCCGCTTAAAGCCACATCAAATTGCGTGCCATTTGGCGCTGTGGCTTTGGCGGCAAACTCTAAGAACGGCGCGAACGCGATAATGCTGTTGCGCCAAAAGATTTCTTTTATCGTCTTGAGCTTGTCTTCGTCCAGAAAGCTTTGCGCGGCAAGCGGCGTGTAGAGCGTGTCGCCAACCTCGATGCTAAGGCTCGCGCCTTTGGGCAAAACGACAATGTTGCTGCCAAAGCTGCGCAATTCTTTAGCGATTGCATTGCCAATTCCAAGCGTGATGTTGAGCATTGCGCTAAGGAGCATTGTGCTTAGGATAAATGTCCATAGCATGAGCGCCTTTTGAAAACGATTGCCTGCGAGCGAGGCGATGATGAAACGAGGATTCATTGGATAAGCCTTTGGATTTTGTATGGAATCTGCGCGCCGTCATCGACATATCGTTCGGGCGATTCGATGAATTGCTTTTGATTTTCTTCGTTTGCGAAATAATAGGTGATTCCCTTGAAGCTGTATTGAAACGGCGCGTCAAAGTTGATGAGCGCCTCGCCGCTCACGGGGTCGAACACCTGCTTTTGCTGCGTTTGGCTAAAGAAATTGCTGCCGCTAAGCACGTCATAGACGCTAATAATAATTTTATCATTCTCGATTCTATGCGCGAGCGGAATCGGGTTGCAGCCGCCCATTTTGCCCACGCTGGGCAAGAAGATGCGCACATTGCATGCGATGCAGATGAGCTCATCGCCTTGCTTGACATAGCCCATGTCGCCGCACAGCGCGCATGCGTCAAACACAACGCCCGGCGAGCTGCGGTCGGCAAAGCGGTTTAGCAAGAAAAAGCGCACGACTTTGCCTTCGTTTGTGATGTATGCGTAGCGGTGCAGCTTGTTGTCGTCAAGCATTTTTACATCGAACACAAAAAGTCCATGCTCGGGCTCAACAATTTTGGGTGCGTCAATGACAATGGGGCGCGAGGCGATGAGGTCGAAATATAAGAGGCTCGCCCAAACAAGAATCATGAGCGCAACGCTGCTGCTTGCGCGGCACAAGAGCGAGGCGCGCAAGGCGTTTTGCGCGCGATAGGTCGTATCAAGAAAATGTTGTTTGTGTGGTTTATGTGGCAGCTTGAAAAGCAGAGAGATTCCAAGAATGCCCAAAATGCTTACGAGAAAATAGGGGATTAAGAAGCTATAATGAATCGTTTTTGCGACATAGCTTAGTAAAAGACTATGAGTCTCGATGATAGAATCTTGCATGAGTTTGAGAAGAATATCACCCGCAAGGGCGTTGAGCAGCATCAGCGCGGCGAGGATTCCGAGCCATCGCGCCGCGAACATGCGCAAGAGCACGAACGCGGCAAAGCAAAACAGCGCGCCAAGCGCGATGAGCCCCGCGGAGCTTATCGCGAGCGTCTCGAGAAAATCGGTACTCAAGAGCGGATAGAGGCGGCTAATATAGCAATAACGCGCCATGAACAAAAAGGAGAGAATGAAAAACAAAATCTCGTGCATGCCCTTGAGGCGCACAAAGGAGATTCCGAGCGTGAGCAACAAGGCGAGGCACAAGCTGCAGTTGATGCCATAATAGAAATTATCGGCATTGGTAGAGAAGATGAAAAACGCCATATAGCCCAAAACAACGCCCGCAATGCCCAAAAACGCGGCTTTGCGCCATTGCAATAGCGGCAGAAGCAGCGCTGTGATGCACACAAAAGGCAAGAAAGCCTGCAAGAAATGCACAAGATAAATCGACATGGACGCTCCACAAACAGAGAATCAGCAGAGAATCCTCTCTGCTGTGGTAAAATTACTTCGGCGCGCCGGTGTATTTGAAGTTGTACTTCACCGTGAAGGGCTCAAACCACTTGCCCACGCCCGTTTCGGAATCGACATGGCGACCAAAGCCCTGCCGTTCGGGATTTTCGATGGCAAAGACAAGCTCATAGTTTCCGGGACCAAAGCCGTCTTTTTCCATTGCAATGTTTGCGCCATAATGCGCGCCATCATCGGCAACCATTGGCATAAATTTGCCACTCTTTGTCTTTTTGGTGTCAAGATTCGTAATCTTATACCCGACCGTGAGATACGGAATCCACGCGCCTTCGGCAAAGCCATTCTTGTTGCCTTTTGTCGCAGAAATATCCGCCTCGAGGTGAATGTCTGCCAAAGACGCTGCCAAGTCGACACCGCGCGGCTCCATCTCGATAGGTTGCAGATACACAGCCGCAATCTCCATACCATTGCGCTCGACACTATCGCCAATTGGCACTTCTGCTGCAAACGCAGCGCCGCCCAAGATTGCACCCGCCAAAAGCGGAGAAACGAAACCTTTTTTCATAAAAAACTCCTAAAATAAAATTTCATTCACAACAACGAACGCGATTGCCTCCTTTGCTGTGAGATGAGGCGATGCGTGAGCAGCAAGCCCGCGATTATCGCGCATAAGACGGCGATTTGTGGAATCAATGTTTCGTAATATGGGTAGATTCCAAGCCATGTGATGGGCGCAAAGCTAAAGGGCAAAAATGTGGGCAATATCAGCTTGCCCTCGATGAGCTCGGCAACGGCTTTGCCCGCAAAGATGAAACAAAGCGCAAAGATGAGATATGAGGTGCATTGGAAAAAGAGGCGCATAGGGAATCGCACCGCGCCCGCCTTGAGCACGAAAAAGAGCACAAGCAGAATCGCACAACCAACACAAAGCCCGCCGATGATAGCCCAAAAGCCTGCGGAATCGTTTGCGCTGAAAAATAGCGATTGGTAGAATAGCACCGTTTCTGCGCCCTCGCGATAGACGGCGAGAAAGACCGTCCACCAGAGCACGCGTGCGCTGCCTTTGTGAATTGCCTCTTTTGCCTGCGCTTGGATATAGTCTGTCCATTTGTAGGACTTGGACAAGAGCCAAAACCCGACATAGAGCAGCAAAAAGAGCGCGATTATCATCGTGATTCCCTCGAGAATCTCGCGAAACTGCCCCGCGAATTGCGCGAAGAGGTAATAGACGGCAAACGCCGTTACGAAGCTTAGGAAAATGCCCACGCCAAGCGCGGAATAGACGATTCCGATGTGTTTCGTGTTGCCCGATTGCAGTAGATAGGCGGTGATGGCAAGCACGATGCGCATGGCTTCTAGCCCCTCGCGCACGATGATGACAAGCGCGGCGAGCAGCAAAGCGGCGGGCGAGAGGTCTTGAATGTGCTCAAGCGAGCTCGCAACCAATGCGTTCAGCGCATCGAAGTTATCGGCAAGCGCGTCTTTGGGCGCATTTGCCTTGATGAGCGCCACGCCTTGCGTGAATCGCGATTCGATACTAAGCTTCAGATTGCTATCGATTGCGCCGATTTTGTTTTCCATTTGGCTCGCCTCGAAGATGTCCAAATAGACGCTTTGCAGCTCGTCAATCAGCGCCTGTGCTGGGGTTTGCCCGTATTTATCCACAATCGCGTTGAGTGCAATGCGTATGTCGTTTGCCACGTTCGCATAGTCTGTGCTTGCCGATTCTTGCGCAAAGCCCTTGACTTGGACAATCTCGGCTGCCTCGCTTGGGACGAGCAACAAGAGCTCGAAGAGCCTGTCGGAAAGCGCGGCAAGCTCGCTGCGCAATTCTCGTTCGCTCATCTCCTCGTTCTTGAGCCTGCGCACGATTTCGCGAACTTTCGCTTGCCATTGCTGCCCCGCGTTTGCCGCTGTGTGTTGGTTCATCACAATCTCAAGCTTCGTGTTGCGGTAGTCATCAAACAGCACCTCTTTTTCGAGCATGCTCGCCGCGTCAAGCGGTTGTTGCTTTTGCAGGCGCAACGCGGCGATGTCGAACTTTCCGCTGATTTGTTCATAGAGAT
>CAMXAV010000109.1 GCA_947179285.1 uncultured Helicobacter sp. | reverse complement strand
GATTAGCACGCTCAAAAGCGAGAATAAGTTCCTCAAAGACGCGCTGTTTTCGATGCAAGACATCTATGATGATGACCAAAAAAGTGCACAATTCTTGCGCGAACAGCTGCAACGCACGCAAGAAGAGCTCGAATCGATGAAACGTAAATATAAGCTCATGTGGGGCAAGTCTGTTGGCAAAGTCGACCTCTCGCCGCTCATGAAAAACGGCGAGGGCGAGGCGGACGATTCCAAGAAGAATCCATAGGAAGAATCAATAGACTAGCGTTCGCAGCCAAACCCCACAAGCCTCGAGCCCGAGCCTGCATGCGAGGCTTTTTTTGAGGTGCTCACGGGCTTTGAACTTTTCGTTCCCTGCAAGATACAGCCGCGCAAGCTTGTTATGCAAAGTCGCAAGATAATCCACCTTTTGGCTATGGTCATGCAGCTCTTCGAGAAACGCAATCTCTTTTTCATAGTTGCGCGCCTCAACAAGCGGCTGCGCGTTGAGCGCCTGCGTCAGGCTATCGGAATGAATCGAATAAATCCGCATGGGCTGGTGGAGATAATAAATTTTTGATTTGGCATAGATTTTGTTCCAAAAGAGCCTGTCGCCGCCCTTGAGTTCCTCATCGAATCTATCCTCGCCAATGAGCCGCGTTTGGAAGATTCCAAAAAACTTCCCGCTTAGCGCGCCAAACCAAAACTCTTCTGCCGCCACCTCGCGGCTTTTGTCAATCCCATGCCCTGTGTATTCCTTCGTGTCGCTGCGCAAGCGATTGCCCAAGATGATTCCATATTGCCTATCGTATTGCACGTATGTCTCGGCAAGCCGCTTGAGCGCGCCATGCAACAACACATCGTCATCGTCAAGCACGGCAAAAAGCTCGCTACAAAGCGCGGCAATCGCCGTGTTTTTCGCGCCTGAAGCGCCCGATTTATGGGCATTTTGCAACAAATGCACGCATGGATATTGCATGGCAAATGCCATCACCATTTCGTTCGTGTCGTCAGTCGAGCCGCCATCGACAACATACACATCGAGATTCGGATAATCTTGCTCTATCACGCTCTGCAAGGCGTTGTGCAAAAAATGGCAACGGTTGTAGGTTGGGATAATTATCGAAATGCTAGGATACTCCATTATCAATCCTTTATGTTTGCGGCAAATATTGCTGGTATCTGCCGATATAATCGCGCACAGCGCCATAAACTGCTGGGTCAACGACCATCTCGAGCTTGAGCACAGAAAGCGGCAAGCCAAAATCTTTCATCTTGACTTCGTCTTTTTCCGTTACAAGAACCGATGTTGCGCCGCTTTTTTCCATTTCAAGCGCAATGCGTTCCTTGCTAAAAAAGCTATGGTCGCTATAACTAAGCCGTCCTACAATTGCTGGCAAAAACTGTTCCAATCTCGAAGGATTCGCAATCGCCGTAACGAGTAGCATGCGTTCGGTTGGATTCTTGACAACAACTTCGCGGCTATATTCTTTGCCTTCGTTCAGGACTATATCGGCAGTTTTGTAGGCAGAAGGAGCTTCGCGATAAGCGCCGCTTGGAATGCAAAAAGAATAATAAGGCTGCAATTGCGCACGTAACAAGATGTTGAGCTTGTTGCATTTGAATCGGAATCCGTCATCGAGAAAGATAATGCGCCTGCCAAGCTTCATCGCCTTCTCGATTCCCTTGTGCCTATCCTCGCTCACAATCACCGTTGCAAAAGGCAGGCGCTGCGAGAGCAACTGCGCCTCATCGCCACTCTTGTTCACATCGACCACAACCCGCCCATTGTGCGACACCACGACAAGCCCCTTACTCTTGCGCTTATAGCCGCGCAACACAATCGCGCAATTGGGCTCATAGTCTTTGGCAAGCGCAATCACAAGCGGCGTCTTGCCGCTGCCGCCCACAACGAGATTCCCCACGCTCACAATCGCGGCTTTATAGTTTTTTGTCGGCGAGAGGGCGCGGCGCAATGTCGCCCCGACAAACACACAAATCGACACAGGCAAGAGCGCAAAAGCCATGAGCTTCTGCCCCAAAGTGGGGTTGAAAAAGTAACGTTCTAAAAATTTCATCGTTCCGTCCATTTTTGGTTGATTTTGCGAATCTGCTCGCAAACATAGAGCACCTCATCATCGCGCAAGCACGAATAGATGGGTAAAGAGAGAATCCGCTGGTAGTTGTTCAGCGCGTTTGAAAATTGGCTCACCTTGAAGCTGTATTTGTTTTTGTAGTAGCTCAACAGATGAATCGGGATAAAATGCAAATCGGTTGCGATTCCTGCGGCGCTTAGCTCGCGCGCCATGTTGTCGCGATTCTTCGCAACGCGCACGATGTATGCCGAGTAGATACTCTGCGGATTGCTCGGTGTTGTGATGTGCGGGATTCCCTCGAGCTGCTTTGTGTAAAGCGCCGCAATCTCTTGGCGGCGGCGCGCCATCGAATCAATCTTGCGCAATTGCGCGAGGCAGAACGCGGCATTGAGCTGCGTTGTGTCATAGCGATAGCCCCTGTCGATGATGTCATACATATAGGACGGGCGATTCTTCGCGTATTCCTCGCGCGTAATCGCGTGGTGGCGCAAGAGGCGCATTTTGTGCGCAAAGCTTTGGTTTTTCGTTACGACCATGCCGCCATTGGCGAGCGCGCCGGGGCGCTCGAACGCGAAGCTAAAGATAGTCGCGTCCGATTCGAGCGAGCCGATTCTGCGCCCATGATAATGCAGCCCAAGCGCCATCGTGGCATCATCGACAATCGGGATTCCATAGCGGTATTTCAAATCATAAAACGCCTCCAAATCCGCCGCGTTGCCCGCGATATGCGAAACGATAATCGCCTTGATTTTGTGCGCTCCCTCGCGCAAGAGCATCTCGCAATGCGCGCTTTGCAGGTTGTAATCATCGGGGTGAATATCGACAAGCAGCGGAATCGCATCGAAATGCCGAATGACCTCGGGCACGAACGGGTGGCAATTGACAGAGCAAATCACCCTATCGCCGCGCCGCACGCCAAGCGCGGCAAGCGCGAGGTGCAGCGCCGATGTGCCATCAGCTGTCGCAATCGCATAAGGCGTGTCGATGAACTCGGCAAACGCGTCTTCGAGCTGCTCGACATAGCGACACACCTCTTCGCCCTTCTTGAGCGCCTCGAGCACAGCCTCTTTTTCGTCATCGCTGATGTTGAGTACGCAAAAGGGAATCTGCCGCTTTTCCATCGCCACCCTACACAACCGCAAGCGGAATGGGCTCGCGCTTGAATCGGCTTTTTTCGTACATGCGCAACGCGTCATCGACAGCGCGCGCATCGTAGCTTTGCAATAATTGCTCGCGATTCTTGCCGCGCTCGAGAAAGTCAAACAGAATCGAATCGAGCAAGGCATAGCTATGCCCCAAGTCTGCCTCATCGCTCTGCCCGTCAAATAAATCGGCGCTTGGGGGCTTTTGCTGAATGCTTTGTGGAATCTGCAAGTATTTTGCGAGCGCGAAAACATCGGTTTTGTAGAGATTCCCAAGCGGGTTTATCCCCGAAGCCAAATCGCCAAAAATCGTGCCATAGCCGAGCATGCGTTCGCTTTTGTTGCTCGTTCCAAGCACGATGCGATTCTGCACAAACGCAATGTCAAACAGCAATGCCATGCGGAATCGCGCGCATGCGTTGCCAAGCCGCAAGCCTGCGGGCTCACAGCCCGCATAGAGAGCGCTAAGAGCCGATTCAAAGCCCGACAAGGGCGCAACGACAAGCGGCAAGCCAAACGCGCGCGCGCACTCGCGAGCGTCTTGCAGGCTTTGTGGCGAGGAGTGAATCGAGGGCATCGCCACGCACACAATCGGCAGATTCTCAAGCGAAAGAATCGCGTTTGGGGACACCTCGCAAAAATTGTGCGATTCTTCGCAAAGCGCAAGCTGCGCAACGCGCGCCACAACAGCGGAATCGATTCCGCCGCTAAGCCCCAACACGCAACGCTCAAAGCCGCGCGCAGCC
>CAMXAV010000108.1 GCA_947179285.1 uncultured Helicobacter sp. | reverse complement strand
TTCGCCCAAACGCGCTCACGCGCCATGTTTTGCGCCTTTGCTGCGTTTGCGATTCTCGCGCAACAATGGCACAGCGGGCTTTCTAACCTCTTTGTCGCCCTCTTCGCGCTCTGTGCCTGTTGGGCGCTTCTTGGGCGCTTTTGCGCCCGTTTGCGCGCCCCGTTTGCGCTCTTGCCCGTTGTTGGCGCGCTCTCTATCCTTCTTGTGCCGTTTTGGTGGTTGCAGATTCTGTTTGCGTGCGCGTTTGTGTTCGTGCAAGGCTCGCGCGTGCATTGCGCATTCATCGCGCTCTGCCTGCTTCTTGCCGCGCTGTTTGGGGGCTTTTCTTCGCTTCTCTACCAGATTCGCGCCTATTTCTTGCAGCAGCTGCCCCAAAACAGCGCACTTGTGTTCTATGATGTCGTGGGCACAATCCGCGAAGTCTCGAGCGTCTCGCTCGTTGAGGCGATGCAGAGAATCTCCTCGAGCGTGCCGCTGTTTGTCGTGTCGTTGCTCGGCTTTGCCGCGCTCTGCGTGCAGCGCCCGCACTTTGTGTTCGGCTTGCCGTTCGTGCTCTTGGGCTTTGCGGGCGCAAAGATTGGCTTGCGCTTCAACCTCTTTGCCACGCCCTTCTTGGCGCTTGGGCTTGGCTTTGCGCTGCTCTTTTGCCTCTCTTTGCTGCCCAAATGGCGCTTGTTTGTCGCGCTGCCGCTTTCTGCGCTCTTGTGTGTGCCGAGCCTCAATCATATCTTGCACTACAATGTCCCAACCATTTTTCACAAAGACGAGGCGCGGCTGTTGCAAACGCTCCAAACGCTCGCCCAGCCGACCGATTATCTTGTCGCGTGGTGGGATTATGGCTATGGCGCGCGCTATTATGGCGATGTCAAGACATTCATCGATGGCGGCAAGCATTCGGGCGCGGTGAACTACCCCATAAGCCTCATGCTCGCCACGCCAAATATGAGCGCCTCTGCCACGCTCGCCGCGCTCACAGCGCATGCGGTTGCGAAATATCAGGGGCTCGAGGACGACAACGCGATTGTTGTTCAGCTCTTGCGCGAAAGCGCCGCGCGTTCGCCGCATGACTTTCTCTTGCGGCTCGAAAATGGCATGCTAGAAGCCCCGATTCTAGGGCATGAGATTTTCTATTATCTCCCGTTGCAGATGTTCGAGATTTTCGATGTGATTGCGAGCTTTAGCAACATCGACTTCGCGGGCGGAATCGTGCGCGAGGATTCCACGCTCTATGTCGCCAATGTGCATCGTGTCGCCGATGATATGCTCTTTGCCGATAGCAGCCTCGCGCTGAACCTCCAAACAGGCGAGCTGCACAATGGCTCTGCGCGCGTGCCCCTGCGTGCGCTCGTGCGTATGCGCGAAGAGCCCGCAGATTTGGGCGCTGTGCGCACGATTCCGCGCACAAAGCGGCACGATTTTGCGAGCGCCTCGCGCCTCTATGCCGTGTGGCTCGAATCGCAACAAAAGCTCATCTTGTGCGATGAGTTTTCGTTTTATAGCACAACCTTGCAGCTCTTCGTGTTTGGCGAGAACGAGCATTTCGCGCTCGTGGCGAGCAACCCGCTTGGGCGCATTTTCAAGATTCGCAAACAGAGGTAAATCATGTGTGGAATCGCAGGAACGATAAATCTAGCCCCCGATGAGGTCGCAATCGTGCAGAGCTTGCGGCATAGAGGTCCCGATGCCAGCGGCAGCCTGTTTTTCGAGAATCTCGCGCTGTTTCATACGCGTCTTAGCATTCAAGATTTGAGTGCTTGCGCCAACCAGCCTATGGAGATGGGCGATTTGGCGATTGTGTTTAATGGCGAAATCTACAACCACCACGAGTTGCGCGCGAAGATTCCGCATTTTGCGTTTCAGACGCAATCGGATACCGAGACGATTCTCGCGCTGTTTGCCGCCTTTGGCGCGTCTATTTTTGCGATGTTCGATGGCATGTTCGCGCTCGCGATTCTCGACAAACGCTCGCGCACGCTCACGCTCGCGCGCGACAAGATGGGCAAGAAGCCGCTGTTTTGCTACCACAACGGCGCGCATTTCGCCTTCGCCAGCGAGCTTGGCGCGCTCGCGCGTTGTGCGCCGCTTGCTATCGAGCTCGAATCGCTGCGATTCTTCTTGCGCTTTGGCTTTTTCTATGCCGATGGTGCGCCCTATCAGCATGTGTTCGCGTTCCCTGCGGCGCACAGCGCGACAATTGCGCTCGATTCGCCGCGCCCCTTGCAGCCTGTGCGCTATTTTGATATGCGTGCGCTGTTTATGCGCGAAAAAGTCGCGAGCCTGCCTCACGCGATGGCAGAGGTCGAAGATTCGCTGCGCGCGTGCGTCAAAAGGCGACTAGAATCCTCGAGTATCGAGGTTGGCAGCTTTCTAAGCGGCGGAATCGATTCGTCATTGGTTGTCGCAATCGCGAGCGAGTTTTGCCCATCTTTGCAAACCTTCACCGTTGCGTTTGAAGGCATGTATGACGAAAGCCCCCTCGCTGCCCTTGTTGCAGAGAGATACCACACGCGACACTCGGTGTTGCATATCGACACGAAGTGTCTTGCCGATGACATCGAGGGCATTTTGCGCGCCTATGGTCGCCCGTTTATGGACAGCTCGGCAATCCCTAGTTATTATGTCGCCAAAGAGGCAAAGAAGCATGTGAGTGTGATTCTGAACGGCGATGGCGCAGACGAACTTTTTGGCGGCTATCGGCGCTATGTGCCCTTCGCGCTCGGGTGGGTCGGGGTTGCGCGCGCGTTGTCGTGGCTTGTGCCCCTCTTGCCCAAAAGCCACCGCCAAAAGTCGCTCTATACCTATGCGCTGCGCCTGCTTTCTATGGCGCGCAAACAGGGCGCTGCGCTGTATGCGAGCGCAACGATTGATTCGTTTGAAGACGTGCTTAGCATCGCCGCTGATTGCGCATACACGCAAAAGCTCGATTCGTTTGTGCGCGATGTTTGCGCCGATTCGCGCCTCTCACCGCTTTCAAGGTGGCTCTATCTCGATTCGCAGCTCTTGTTGCTTTGCGACTTGCTGCCCAAAATGGACATTGCGACAATGCAGCATGCGCTCGAGGCGCGCAGCCCCTTTTTGGGTAGCGAGATGATAGAAACGAGCACAAGGATAAGCGATTCGCTAAAGATTAGGAATCGGCATACGAAATATATTTTGCGAGAACTCGCCAAGAAATATCTCCCGACACAGCTTGTCTCTGCGCCCAAGCGTGGCTTTGAGGTGCCGCTTGCGCATTGGGTCGCGCATGACTTGCGCGATGTGATGACGCAGCGCATTCAGTCATGCGCTTTGCTGCCCGAGCTTCTGCCGAGCAATTTTGTGCAAGAACTCTTGCATAAACCACAAAATTTTGCCACGCAAAAGCGCGCAAAGATGCTATTTACGCTCTTTGCGCTCGCTGTGTGGGCAGGCTAAGGATTTAAGATGTTTGCATTTGATTTTGCGCTTTTAGAAAACGAGGATTTTAAGGAAGATTCCGTGCGAGAATTTGTGGTTGCGCCGCTTTTGCAATCGCTAGGATTCGTGCTTAAAGACGATAAGAATCCTAGCAGGCTTCAGATGATTCTTTCTAAACGAGAAAAAATCGATTTTCAGATTGGGAGCAATAAAAGAATCGAGGCAGACTTAATGCCCGATTATGCCCTGTATGTCGATTCTAAAATCCATTGTGTCTTGGACGTAAAAGCCCCGAGTGTGGCGATTGACAAAGGTAGCGAATCGTATAAGCAGGCATTGAGCTATGCTGTGGGATTCAACGCTAGATTCTTTGCGCTTTGCAATGGGTACATCTTTATGCTTTTTCGGCTCGAGGGGCAAGAGGTTGTTTTGGAAATGGATTTGCAAAGAGACTTACAGATAAAATGGAATCTTTTGCGGGCATATCTTACTGAAAAGACGATTGCGAGTTTGAAAAAAGAGAAAAAGAGCGAGGAATGGTATCTAAGCCGCGAGCTGCCAAAGGCGATATTAAAACCCCAAA
>CAMXAV010000107.1 GCA_947179285.1 uncultured Helicobacter sp. | reverse complement strand
TCGTACGTGATGTCCGCATTGCCCAAGAATGCGTGGGGATTGCGCAAGAAATCCTCGAATCCAAAGATGTTTTTTTCTTTGAAAAAGCGCAACGAAAATGCGTTGCTAAAGCCCCGCTCGCCATAATCAAACGTCAAGAACGCCCAATGCGTTTGCGGCTCTAGGAGTTGCTCCAAAAACGGCGCATAGCCCAAGGGAATCTCGCCACGCACGACAGAAAAGCGCTTTGCAATTGCAACGATTTGCCGCGCAACCTCTGCCTGCGCGCCGCAAAGCGCATGCGAAGGCACAAACGCGAACTTTTGCTCATCGAGCATGCCAAAGCTATACGCGCCCGATTCGCATTGCAGCAAGTCGCAAGGCATCGCGTCAAAGAGTTCGTTCGCCACAAAAAGCGGGCAATCAAACGATTCTGCCGATTCCACAATGCGCACATGCAAGCCCAGAGTGTCGAAATAGTCTCGCTGCTTTTGCGCCAGAATCGGCAGCGGCTCGATGATGACAAACGCGAGAGATTCAAAGACATGCGGAAAGAATCGCCGCAAATAGCGCATGATGTCGGCGAGCAGATAGCCATTATCAGCACCAATCTCAACGATTGTGCGCGGAAAGGCGCAATGCGCAACGCTGCGCGCAATCAGCGCGGCGATGGTGTCGCCAAACAGCTCGCCTGCCGAAACAGACGTGTAGAAATCGCCCTCTTTGCCAATTGTCGCATGCCGATAATAGCCACCCGCGCCATAGAGCGCGCGCTGCATAAAATCAGCGAAAAACTCCACTCACGATTCCGCGACAATTTCGGCGCACGCCGCGCTAAAGCGCGCGAAGCCCTCGCGGATTTCGCCCTCGCTAATCGTGAGCGGCGGCACGAAGCGCACGACATCAGCGCCCGAGCGCAAGACGAGCACGCGATGTGCGAAGCATTTTTCAATCACTTGCGCCTGCTGCTCCTCGCGCACGCATTGCAGCCCGCACATGAGCCCGATTCCAACGCTGCGCGCAAAGAGCTGCGGGAACTTGGCACACATCTGCGCGAGATTCTGCCAAAAGAGCTCGATTCGCTGCGCGAGGCGCTTGGAATCATGCTCATCTTGCAAGAGCCCAAGCACGCACAAAGCCGCGCGCGTGGCGAGCGGATTGCCACCAAACGTGCTGCCATGCTCGCCGGGCGCAAAAATATCTTTTTGCGTTGTGAGCACAGCGCCGATTGGCACGCCGCCCGCAAGCCCCTTTGCGAGCGTAACGACATCGGGCTGCAAGCCATAGAGATTGCTCACGAGAAACTCGCCGCTGCGGTAGATTCCGCTTTGCACTTCATCGACCATAAGCAGAATCCCACGTTCCTTGAGCGTCTTTGCGAGCGCGTGCATGCCAGACTTGTCGAGGCATTCGATGCCGCCCTCGCCCTTGATGAGCTCAAGCAGCACAGCCGCCGTTTGGTCATCGAGCAGCTGCTGCACATGCGCGAGGTTGTCGGCATGCACGAATCCGTCCGGATAGGGCGCGAAATGCGTGTGCATCTTCTCCTGCCCTGTCGCCTTGAGCGTGGCGATTGTGCGCCCGTGGAACGATTGGCGCAAGGTGATAATCTTGAATCGTTTCTGCGCCTCGCCATTCTTGCGCGCAATCTTGATTGCCGCTTCGTTCGCCTCTGCGCCCGAGTTGCAGAAAAAAATGCGTGCGTCCAAGCCGCTTAGGCGCACGATGCGTTCGGCGAGCTCGGCTTGATTGGGGATTCCATAGAGATTGCTCACATGAATGAGCTTCAGCGCTTGGTCATAGAGCGCCTCTGCGAGCTTTGCGTTGCCATGCCCAACGCTGCAAACGGCGATTCCAGCCATAAAGTCGATATAATCCGCCTCGCCCGCATACAGCACCGCGCCCTTGCCCCGCTCGAAGCAGATTGGGTTGCGTTTGTATGTGTGCAGGACATATTGCAAATCTTTTTCTTGATAGGTCATTCTTTCTCCTTAGCCCAAATGCAATTCTTGATAGAGCCCCACAGCGCCGCGGTCGCTTAGGCTCGCGATGAAATCCGCAACCACGCGGTGCGGCTTTGCGCCGTTTTCAATCCGAGCGCGATAGGGCGCTTGTAATAGGCGCGTGTCGTTCATTAGGTCGTCAAACAACGCGCGCACGCAGCGCTTGCCAAACGCCATTTTGCGCTTCACGGCGTCATGGTAATAGAGCTCTTGAAACAAGATTTTTTTCAATTCCCGAAATGACGCATAGAGCGTTGGCTCAAGCCCGATTCCATGATTGCAATCGCTCGGAATCTGCGCGCATTGCGGCGCGGCGTTTGCCGATTTTGCAAGATAGGGTGAACGCGATGAATGGGCGATGAGGCTCGTTATCGCCGCGTGGATAAGCGCCGTTACAAACCGCGCCTGAAACACAAAATCGCCCTCGCAAATGCCCTCGCTCTGCACCAACGCAAGCGCGTTTTGCACAAACGCATTCTCGCGGATTGAATCGAGCCGCAAAAAGCCGCACTTCAAGCCATCATCGATGTCGTGGCTCGTGTAGGCGATTTCATCGGCATAATCGACCACGATTGCTTCAAGGCTTGGGTGAAAATCAAGCCCGAAGTTTGTGTCGAGATAGGCGGCGAGTTCGCTACTGAAAAAGTCCTTGCGATACGGCGCGGAATGTTTCAGGATTCCCTCTAAAGTCGCAAACGTGAGATTCAAGCCATCGAAATCTTTATAACGTTTTTCGAGCTTTTGCACCACGCGAAACGATTGGAAGTTGTGGTCAAACCGCGCGCCATCACAACGGCTTTGCAGCACCAAATCGAGCTCATCGCCGCCCGCGTGCCCAAAGGGCGTGTGCCCCAAATCATGCGCGAGCGCAATGGCTTCGCAAAGCGACTCGCAAAGCCCGAGCTGCTTGGCGATAGAACGCGCAATCTGGCTGACTTCGAGCGAGTGCGTGAGGCGCGTGCGGAAAAAGTCGCCCACGCTGTTGAGAAAAACCTGCGTTTTGTACTCGAGCCGCCGAAACGAGGAACAATGGATAATCCTATCGCGGTCGCGCGAAAAAGGGTCGCGAAAGTCCTCTTTTGCGGCATAGAATCGCCTCTCTGGCTGCCGCGTTTTTTGCCATTCCTCTTGCATGCCTTCCTCGAAAACGGGATAAAAATTTGCATTTTAGCATGTCTTGGATAAAATAGCAAAAAATTGCAAGGAATCGATGATGCCGCAACACGACCATATATCCCCTCTGTCGTCCCGCCCGCGCCTGCTCATGCACGCCTTTGGCGAAGGATACCAAACCAATTGTTATATTCTCGCGTTCGATTCGGGCGAGATTATCATCGACCCGGGGATTGGTGCGACAAAATGGGTCTGCGAAAACTGCCACAACCCGATTGCGATTTGCAACACGCATGGGCATTTTGACCATATCTGGAGCAACCAAGAGCTGCAAAGCGTCTATGCGGGGATTCCGCTGATTGTGCATGCGGACGATGCGTTTATGTTGCGCGAGGATTGCTTTGGGCTCGACCTCCCTTGCTCGAGCCCCACGCATTTGGTGCAAAATGACGGCGAGAGCTTGCGCTTTGGCGATGTTGAGGTGTGTTATTGGCATTTTCCGGGGCACACGCCGGGGTGTTGCATTATCGAAACCGATTTAGGAATCTTTAGTGGCGATTTTATCTTTCATCGCTCGATTGGGCGCTATGATTTTCCTTATTCGTCCGAAAGTGATATGAAGCAAAGTTTGTTGCGATTCCAAGTTTGGTGCAACGCCAAAAGCGAACGCGCAAATAAGCCCATTTACCCTGGGCATGGCGCTTCGACAACGGCAAGTGCAGAATGCCAAAACATTGATTTTTGGCTTGCACGTATGGGGTAGTTTGGTAAGTCGCTGCGAAGGAGATTTGATTGATGTATGCGCAAAATATGCCTGAAGAAGATTTGAAAAATCATATCGCACATGATTTTTTCAAGGGATTTGATACTTTGACGATGGGCAAAATCGATTTTTGCGTGTCATATCGCGCCAAAACATTGTTTCAGGCAATCC
>CAMXAV010000106.1 GCA_947179285.1 uncultured Helicobacter sp. | reverse complement strand
TTTTTTCGCTCAGCCCGCAAAGCCCGCTGCTCAGGAGTCTCGTGGGCGCGGATATGTGTATTAGAGACAGGCATAGCGCGTTTGTCGATTTGGCGGAGGCGTGGTTTGCCAAACATCGCCTGCCGTTCGTGTTTGGGCGATTCTGCTACCAAGATAAGAGCGCACTGCATGAAAAAATCGCGCGGCGCTTCGTGCAAACGCGTGTGAAGATTCCGCATTATATCCTCGCCCAAGCCTCGCAACAAACGGGCATTGCGCCGCAGCATATCCGCGACTATTTGCGGCAGATTTTCTACCGCGTTGGCGCAAAGGAGCGCACATCGATTCGCATGTTTTACGCGCATTGCAACGCGCGGCGGCTGCGGCATCGCGGGCGATTCTAAACGGCAAAACTAATCATCAAATCTCTTGGGTCCCGTGATTTGGAGCTTGAAGACATGGTGCTCGAAAATCGCGACTTCAAACAGCGCTTGGAAAACCTTGATGTCGAGCACGAATCCATCGACTTGCACCTCGCGCTTTTTCGTGTCGTTTTGGAGCATTTGGGCGCGAAACTCGATGGTATTGCCAAGCTCGAAAGGCGCGAAAAAGTCGCAATGCGAGGCGAGCGGAATGGCTGTCGCCTCATTCACAGCAAGCATTGCCGCATACATCGCCGAAGAGACGAGATAGCCCGAATGAATCAGCCCGAGATTATCGACCTTCATGCTCGAATTGGGCGTGAATAGAAGCGAGCAATAGCCCTTCTCTAGCGCATTGATTGTGCCATAGAGTGTCGTGTTTGCATCGAGATAGACTTGAGGGACGATAATCTCCTCTTTGGCTAACGTGAGCTCGTCTTCTTCCTCTTCGGTTGGCGTCTGATTTTGTTGTTCGTCCATATTTTCTCCTAGATTTTTGCGTGGATATAGATTCTTTGCGGCGCGGGATAGCCCTCGATTGTGCGCGTGCAATCTGTGGGGCAAAGAAAGTCTGCCAAGCTTTCGTCATTGCTCCACTCGCTTATGCGCTGTTCTTCGCTCGTTGTGCGCATTGTCGCTACCACGCGAATGTCTTTGAACCCAACGCGCTCAAGCCAACCGACTAGGGCAGATTGCGTGGGGATAAAATACACATTTTTCATTTTAGCATAACGTTGCTTAGGACTCAAAACAAATTCAGAATCGCCCGCGATAAACAAAGAATCGAGAAACAACTCGCCGCCAGTGTTCAGCGCGTTTTTGAGCAGGCGCAACGCAGAGATTGGGTCTGTGCGGTGATAGAGCACGCCGAGGCAAAAGAGAGTGTCGAAACGCGAAAGCAGCGGCAGATGCTCGATTCCAAGCAGATAGAATCGCAGCGGGGAGCGCAAGAAATGGTTCACAAACAAAAATTGCAGATATGCCCAAACCGATGGGTCGAGCCCCACAACCTCGCGCGGGGCGTGGCTTAGCATACGAAACATATAATAGCCATTGTTGCAGCCCACATCGCCCACGCGTTTGTCGCGCAAGTTTAGGTGCGGCTCTAGCAGCGCATATTTTTTCGAGCTCACCCATTCGCTATCAATCGTGAAAGTGCCGATATGAAAGGGTCCCTTGCGCCACGGGCAAAGCCGCTTGGCAAGCGCATAGACACTAGGCGCGCTTTCAAGCTCGCCACAAAAGCCCACAGATTCGCCGTTTAGAATCTCTATGTCGCACGCAGGCGCGAGCGCGCAAATCTCGCGAAAAAGCGGCGCGATGTCTTTGCGCAAAAGCCAGCTCTCGCGCTCACGCAGAATCGTTTGGAGTGGCGATTCCAAGCCCTACAACCCAAACGCCCAATCGCTCACACGAGGATTTGGGATTCCGTTGCTATATGCCGAGTTTTTGCCCCCGCTCATACCCTGTGTCTCGGCGAGCTCGGCTTGTTCGCGTTCCCATTCTGCAAACTCGCGTTGCATCGCCTGCTGCCCACGCGGAGAATCGGAGGGCACGGGCGTGAAGAGGTCGTCATAGACATAGGGGTTGTGCGCGCCATAACGCGCTTTGATGTCGTCATAGTTGAACACATTGCTTGTTGGGCAAACCTCGTGATACACGCCTTGCGAATCGAAAAACGACATTTTGTCGTCATAGAGATAGGGCGAAACGCCACATTGATTTGCAAAATAGCAGCCATGCAGCAAGACCATGCCGCACACTAAGAATCCAATCCTTATCATCGTCATTCCTTTGCTTGTTGTCCTTTTGTGTCTTTAAGCACAAGGTGTTCCATTTTTTGCCTCTTTTGCCCCCATGCGCCCCGCACAGGAAAATATTATTTTATGGCACAAAGAATCTTTGGAGGTGTGGCTTTAGTCGCACTTTTGGTATGCAATTCTTAATATTTATTGCGTTAGGCTGAAGCCAAGCTTTTCAGATATTGTGTCATTGCGAGCGAGTGTAACGAGCGTGGCAATCGACAGGCAAGGAATCTCGACCAAGCAAGAATCCCAACACGTTTGATTGCTTCAGCTATTGCCTCGCAATGACAGATAGCAGATTCTCGAAAGATTCTAATCTTGGTTGTTTTTTCGAGAGGAACTATATAAAATAACAGCTCAAAATTTGAACCATGCTGGAAGGCTAGGAATGTGGTAATATTTATTGTGTTACGGCAGTTCTAAAAACTTATGGAATGATTTTTGCTTGACTATTGAAAGTTTTTATTTCAAGGAGCAAGTATGAACAATATCCAAACAAGCAGTCAATTTAAAACGCCGCAAACCTCGCTATGGCAGCAAAATAGCGAGGCAACGCAAAACGCACAGAACTTTGCGCCGCTCTTGCAAAATAAAGAGCGGGCTATAAAAGAAGTTGATGAAGCAGATTTGGCGATTCAGCAAAAAATCGATAAAGAGATTGAAACGATGATGTATTTTATGTATCCTATCAAACCGATGGAATCTGACATAGGAATAGACGATTTTTCTCTTGATGATTTGCATGATTTTAGCAAAAAACGAACGAGTATTTGGAATATTGAATATGAAGGACAAATTGAAAATCTCCAAAAACTTCGTAATAGTAGTGCCGAAAATCGTGCGATATGGGATAGAATCGACAAACTTCTTAGCCCTAATAGCGAGAAACCGAATCTACAAGTTTTGGGCTTGCGTCAAGCAGCGCTTGAAATGGTTCTTGCAGGCGCTGGAGATGTGGCAGAAGAGATAGTTCAAAACGCTGTTGCGAATGATTATATTGCAACCCTTGATAAACTCTTTCAAAGTTCTTTTTCAAAACAAACCTATCAACAACATTGTAAAAATGGGCTTGCTCTTGTCTCTTTTGATGCGCATGCGGACGACCCAGAATATCAAGAACTTCTTTCGCAATATCAGAAAGATATTTTTACAAGCACAACGCGCGATGAGATTCTGCAAGAGCTTAGCGCTATGTTTACAGACGACATCAAACAAAAAACGCGTGAATGGTTTGAATCAGACCAACGTTGGCTCGGTATCGACAACGAAAATGCCAAGAATAATATCGATTCAAGTGTTGAAAATTTGCTTGCTATTATTCAAAATGTGCCTTCTACATTCGCAGAACGTAATCTTGCATTTATCGAGAATGAAACACAAACATTTTTGGCGCGGTTTGGGGCAAAATAGTTTGGTCTTGATTCTATATTCATCTCGCAAGAATCTTGGCATTATTGTGAGCATTCATAACAAAAAGATTTAGAATGATAATTTTTAAGTCATTGCGAGAGGCTTTAGCCTCGTGGCAATCAAACGTGTTGAGCGTTATAGGCTGTTGATTGCCGCGCTCGCGCCGCTCGCTCGCAATGACATTAGAATCTCTCATGATTCTGTTGCGCTTTATTTGGAGGTGCGACTTTAGTCGCACTCATAAAATTATATGTGCGGTTAAAACCGCACCTCTGATTGCCATGTTGGGCGAAGCGAAACATCTCTTTAGATTCTTTGCTTTGTCTATTTCGTTAAGGGGGACAGGGGGCTTAATTGCGTGCGCCCCCTATTACATGATTCTAATCGCAAATGCCTTGCATTTGCTACCCGTTTGTCGCTTTGCGCC
>CAMXAV010000105.1 GCA_947179285.1 uncultured Helicobacter sp. | reverse complement strand
ACCCCGCCCCGCTCTATCTCGTTGTTTCGCGCGGCATGAGCCTCAATTGGAAAATCCCGCGCATCTTCAACCCGCCCGAGCTCATCTGGCTCACGATTCAATAACATTATTCAACATTTTGCGCTAGAATCCTAAAAAAGGAGAATCGATGGACGAAGCGAGCAAAGCGCCATTGCAAACAGCCTTTCCGCTGCTGACGCATTTTGTCTCGGTGGCTGGTTGAGCGGGCAAAATAGGTCTGGCAGACCTCACACAACTCCGCCCGCACCAAGCCCCCGATTCTGATGTGCTCGTTGGTTTTGAAGGCAGCGATGATGCCGCTGTGGTGCAGCTTAGCGACACTCTCGCGGCTGTGCTCACGATTGACTTTATCACGCCTGTTGTCGATGACCCTTTTGCGTTTGGCACAATCGCGGCGGCAAACGCGCTTAGCGATGTGTTTGCGATGGGGGGCGAGGCAAAGAGCGCGCTCAATGTGCTTGCGTGGGACAAATGCAATATCGACCAAGCGTGCGTGCAAGAGATTCTGCGCGGAGGGCTTAGCAAAATCAACGAGGCGGGCGCGGCGCTTGTGGGCGGGCATAGCGTTGCCGACAAAGAGCAAAAATATGGGCTAAGCGTGATGGGGCTCGTGAATCCGCAACAAATCTGGCGCAACAACACGGCGCAAATCGGCGATTCGCTGCTGCTCACAAAGCCGCTTGGCAGCGGCATTTTGAGCACGGCGCTTAAGCGCGGCAAGGCGAGTGCGAGCGAGATAGACGAGGTTACGCGCATAATGAGCACGCTCAATCTCTATGCGGCGCGCGTCATGCGCGGCTTTGGCGTGCATGCATGCACGGACATCACGGGCTTTGGGCTCGTGGGGCATGCGTTTGAGATGGCTGGGGGTGCGGGCGGAATCCTCGCGCTCAACATCGACACAAGCACCGTGCCGCTCATGGGCGGCGTCAAAGAGAGGCTCGCAAGTGGCATTCTGCCCGGCGGCTCGAGCGCGAATCGCGAATCGCTTGGCAGATATGTTGGCATTCTGGGCGAAAACGCGAAGGCATGCGCCGATATTTTCTTTGACGCGCAAACAAGCGGCGGGCTGCTCTTTGCGCTGCCGCAAGAGCAAGCGCGCAAGGCGCTCGAGGCGCTGCGCAAAGAGGGGATTATGGGCGCTTGCATTGGCGATGTTACGCAACGAAAAACATGGGCGATTACGCTCGGATAGGAGACAAACATGAGATGGTTCTTGGCAATTTTTCTCTTTTTCATGGCGCTCGTTCCGCTGAACGCGTCAATGGAATACGACTTTGTGCCTTTTTTCAACCTTTTGCGTCAGATTGAAAATCTCAACCAACAAGAGGGGGATTCGCAGGCAGAAAAAGAAGCCCTGCTCGCCGAGATTCCCGACAGCATCGACACCAAAAAAGACAAGCTCGCGCTTTTGCAAGCGGCGCTCAACAAGAACAAAAGTAATGTCCAAGCAGCGCTGGAGAAGGCGAAAAACAACCCCGCAAACACATTGCACTATCAGATTCAAGGCGCGCAGATTGACGCGCAAATTTTGATGTTTGACTGGCTCAAGCGCACGCTCGAGCTGCGCAAACAGGCGCACACGCAAGAACAAATTGGCGGGCTCATTCAGTCTGTCTTAGAATCGCTCGATTCGCTCTATATCGAGCAATACGAAGCCGCGCTGTTCGACATTCCCTCGGCGCAAAAAGCGGCGCTAGAACAACAGCTTGGCGGGCTGCGCAACGAGATTGCGAGCTATCAAGAGGTCTTGAACTACCTCAACGCAAACAGCGCTCTTTTGGACGACAACTCGCTTTTCGATTCTCTTGGTGTCGAAACATTTATTAATAAAGTCAATTCTTTTGTTTCGTTTTCGTTTTGGAAATTTAATGTCGGCAAACTCATTGTTTGCGTTGTTGTCCTCATGCTTTTTTGGGGCTTTCGCAAGATTCTTGCCGTTGCAACCGTCAAGGGCATTAGCTATATCTTTCATTACCAAGAAAGCATGGACAAGCAAACGGTCATTATTAAGAATCTCGTGCGCCCATTGTCGTATATTCTCTTATTTAATGGATTTGATATTTGTTGGGAGATTGTCTATTACCCTCAAAATCCGCCCGAGCTGGTTAGCAAAATCTTTGATATTCTCTATATCGTCAGCGCCGCATGGTTTTTTGTTACAATTATCGAATATTATGGCACAATCTTCCTCACGACTTTCAGCCGCAAACGTTACCAAAACGTACGCGCAGAAATCGTCAATCTTATCTTAAAGGTGCTCTATTCTATCGTTGTGATTATCGCGGCTTTAGCCATTCTTGCGCGGCTCGGGTTCAATATTACAACACTCATCGCCTCGCTCGGAATCGGGGGGCTCGCTGTGGCTCTTGCAACCAAAGACATTCTCGCAAACTTCTTTGCGTCTGTGATGATTCTTTTCGACAACGCATTTTCGCAGGGAGATTGGATTTCTTGCAACAAAATCGAAGGCACGGTTGTCGAAATCGGCTTGCGCCGCACAACGATTCGCACATTTGACAATGCGCTTTTGTTTGTGCCAAACTCTGTTTTTGTCAATGACGCCATTTGCAACTGGAATCGGCGCAAGGTCGGGCGGCGCATTAAGATGACAATCGGATTGACGTATGACGCAACGGCGGATAAATTGCAGAAATGTATCGATGATATTATCCACATGTTAGAAAATCACAAAGGAATCGCCAAAAAGAGTGATTATGCAGACGCAAGCACATTGATGACGATTAAACAAGAGCTTGTTTCGATTGATGACTATGAAGGCAATAAGAGTACAATTGAAGTCTATCTTGATAATTTTGGCGATTCGACTATCGATATTTCTGTCTCATGTTTTACAACGGCAATTTCAAAAGCCGCATGGGTAGAGACTAAGCAATCTGTACTCTTTGAGATTATGCGTATCGTCCAAGACAATGAGCTAAGCTTCGCCTTCCCATCTCAAAGCGTCTATGTCGAGAATCTGCCCAAAGATTTGCAGCAATTGCTGCTCGAAAGTCCCAAAAAGAGAGACGATGAGCTTTCGTAGCCATAATATTTTTTTAAGCTTTGTTGGCTACAATGCGAGGAATTTTTGAATTGCAAGGAGTGTTTTCATGTTCAGTTTGTCTTTGTTTTATCGCCAAAAAATCGTTGCGCCTGTGGCTCTTGGTTGTTCTGCATTGTTGCTCGCAGCTTGCACAACAAACCCAACAACAGGTGAAAGCCAAGTCAGCCGCACGGCTCTTGGCGCGGGCATTGCCGCAGTAGCAGGCGCAGGGATTGGCGCGCTCGCAAACAAAAAGAATCGCGCAAAAGGCGCGGCGATTGGCGCAGGGATTGGCGCGCTCGCTGGCGGCGCTGTGGGCGCGTATATGGACGTTCAAGACGCCAAGCTTCGCAAGCAGCTTGCAAGCTCGGGCGTGAGCGTTACACGTAGCGGCAATGACATCATCCTCAATATGCCCGGCGACATCACTTTCAAAACAGGCAGCGCCGATTTGAGCCCACAATTCTTTAACACACTCGATTCTGTCGCGTCTGTCCTCGCCGAGCACAACAAGACAATCGTAACCGTTGTTGGCTACACCGACAGCACAGGCTCGGCAGCAACCAACCAAGCGCTTTCGCAAAAACGCGCCGCCACCGTTGCACAATATCTCCAACAACGTAAAGTTCAGGGCGAGCGCCTCGTCATCGAGGGAATGGGCGCGAGCAACTTTATCGCCGATAACTCGACAGAAGCAGGACGCGCACAGAATCGCCGTGTCGAGATTGCATTAAGCCCTATCACGAACTAAGCGCGAGCGCTTTTGGGCACTCTTGGAGGAAATTATGATACGACGTAAAAAAACCGAGCCGCAACCCGCAAAGCCCGCGCCCACGCTTGCGCGGCTGCCTTTTTCGGCTTATATCTTTGATTTTGATGGCGTGATTCTAGACGCCCTCTCTGTGCGCACAAAGGCTTTTTTGCACATCTTCCGCGACCACCCCAAAAAGGCGCTTGATGAGTTCAACAAATACCATCTCGCCAG
>CAMXAV010000104.1 GCA_947179285.1 uncultured Helicobacter sp. | reverse complement strand
ATGCAGATTCACGCCGCGAAGCACCTCGCGTTCGCCAAACTTCTTACGCACCTCTTTTAGTAAAATATCCATTGTGGTCTATTGCGACTGCGCTTGGGCAATCAGCACGCCCTCGATGAGGCTTTGCAAATCGCCATCGAGAATCGCCGTTGTGTCGCTAAAAGCCTGATTGGAGCGCGTGTCTTTGATTTGTTGGTAAGGATACAGCACATAGTTGCGAATCTGATGTCCCCACGCAATCTCGGTCGTTGGCTGCGAGCTCGTGGGCGATTTCTTGAGCCGCTCGAGCTCATAGAGCCTGCTGCGCAACATCTTGAGCGCGGTGGCTTTGTTTTTGTGCTGGCTGCGGTCGTTTTGGCATTGCACAACAATGCCGCTTGGCAGGTGCGTAATGCGAATTGCGCTTTCGGTTTTGTTCACGTGCTGCCCGCCCGCGCCGCTTGCGCGGTAGGTGTCGATGCGCAAATCTTTTTCGGCAATCTCGATTGCAATCGTGTCCTCGATTTCGGGTGTAACGACAACCGAGCAAAACGATGTGTGCCGCCGCCCGTTAGAATCAAACGGCGAAATGCGCACTAAGCGGTGGATTCCGCTTTCGACCTTCAGGTAGCCATAGGCAGAATCGCCCTTGATGAGCAGCGATGCGTCTTTGATTCCCGCCTCTTCGCCCTCTTGATAGTCCAAAATCTCTGCCGCAAAGCCCTTGCGCTCGCAATAGCGCAAATACATGCGATAGACCATGTTTGCCCAATCCTGCGATTCTGTGCCGCCGGCTCCTGGGTGGATTGTGAGAATCGCATTGGCATTGTCATGTTCGCCGCTCAACATCACCTCGATTTCGAGGTTGCGCACGCATGATTGCAATGTGTCTGAATCGGCGAAGAGCGAGGCGAGAATCTCGGCATCGTTTTCGGCTTGGGCAATCTCGAAAAGCTCGACACTATCGCTAAGCGCGCTTTTGCTCGCGTTGTATTTCTCTAAGATTCGTTCGAGTTGGCGCTTTTCTTTGAGAATCGCCGCGCTTTTGTCCGCATCGTTCCAAAAGCTCGCGTCATCTTGCAGGCGCAAGATTGCCGCAAGCCGCTCTTTTTTTTGCGCCACTTGCACAATCGATTCGATGTTGTCGCATTTGGTTTGCAGAGTCTTAAGCAGCTCTGCGTATTCATAATTATCCAAATCCTAGCCTTTGCCTAGAATCTCTTTGGCGCATGCCGCGATGCGCTTGCCTTCGGCAACGGCAGAAAGCTTTGCGTTTGCCGCGCCCATCACCTTGCCCAAGTCTTTGATGTCTTTTGCGCCAAGCTCGGCGATGATTTTTTGCAGCTCCTCACGCAGCGCAGAATCGGACAGCGAGGCGGGGAGATAGGCGCGGATAATCGCGAGCTCTTTTTGCTCATGTGCAAACAAATCATCGCGCCCCGCCTTTTGGTATTGCTCGCTCGCCTCCTCGCGCTGCTTGCATGCCTTGCGCAAAATCGCGATGATGGCAGAATCGTCTAGCGTTGTGCGCGAATCCACCTCGACTTGTTTGATAGCGCTGCTAAGAAGCCGCAATGTGTCGCGCGCAAAGGAATCGCCATTTTTCATCGCCGTTTTGATGTCGTCTAGTATGCGATTTTTGAGGCTCTGATTCTCGCTCATGCTTTGTCCTTGTTTGTTGGAATGCCCTTTGCTTTATTATACCAAAACTCACACAAAGGGACAACAATGAAAATGTGTATTCGAGTAAGTATCGGCGCGTGCATGGCGTTTTGGCTCACAGGCTGCTTTCCGGGCACAGCAGACCCGCAGATTAGCTTCAAGCCGCCGCAATATGTCGAGGAGATTCCGGCAAAAGAGGTTGAGGAAAACTTTGGCAACGCGGGCAGCCTCTTTGGGCAGGGCGATAACCCGCTCTTTTCCGATAGGCGCGCGATGAAGGTGAATGATTTGGTTACGGTTGTGATTAACGAAAACGTGAGCGCGACAAGCACAGGCGCGAAGGCGCTCAACGAGAACTCGAACTTCACGCTTACGACACCAAACATCGCCTATGGCGGCGCGAACCGCACGATTGGCACGATTGTGAATGATTTGAACAATCTGACATCGTTTGGAATCAACTCGGGCAACAACACGATGACCTTCACAGGCAACGGCAACCAAAACCGCACCGATTCGTTCGCAACGACCATTTCGGCACGGATTATTAAGATTATGGAGAATGGCAATTACTACATCGAGGGCGGGCGCGAGATTATGGTGAATAACGAGAAGCAGCATATCCGCATTAGCGGCGTGATTCGCCCCTATGACATCGGTAGCAACAACCAGATTAACTCGCAATACATCGCGGACGCGAAGATTATGTATGACACACAAGGCGAGTTGCGCCGCACGACCGAGCGCGGTTGGGGCAGCAAGATTATCACCGCGTTGTGGCCTTTCTGATGAATATCGCCATCATGCCCGCGCGCGGGGGCAGCAAGCGCATTGCGCGTAAGAATCTCAAAGACTTCTTGGGCAAGCCGATTCTGTCGTATCCTTTGCGCGTGCTGCAACAAAGCGACATCTTTAGTCGCATTGTCGTCAGCAGCGATGATAGCGAGATTCTCTCGCTCGCGACAACGCTTGGCGCAGAGCCGCTTTTGCGCCCCGAAAAATTGAGCGATGATTTTGCAACGACACGAGATGTCGTGATTCATGCCATCAACGCGCTTGGCTTGGAATCGGATTCTAATGTGTGCTGCATCTACCCCACAGCCGTGTTGGTGCAAGAGGCAACATTGCGCGATGGGCTTGGCGCGCTCGCGCATTTTGCCTTTAGCTTCCCCGTTGTGGCGTATGATTACCCGATTTGGCGCGCGTTTGAGCGCAACGAAGGCGGCGCGCTCGCGATGCTCTACCCGCAACATCTCGAAACGCGCTCGCAGGATTTGCCAACAATCTGGCATGACGCAGGGCAGTTCTATTTTGGCACGGCGCGCGATTGGCTCGGTGAGATTCCGCTTTTTGGCGCACAAAGCTATGGAATCGCACTTGGCGCGATGGACGCGCAAGACATCGACACGATGGACGATTGGGCGATTGCCGAGCTCAAATACGCCTTGCGCGAGAAAAACGGCGCAAAGATTTAGGGCAGAATCAGGAGTTTTTGCTACAATGCCACGAGTCTATGGCATAGACAATACAGCACTTCAAGGAACTCCTATGCAAAATGTTCAAATCGATGTCCGCAACC
Source organism: uncultured Helicobacter sp. (assembly GCA_947179285.1). GTDB lineage: Bacteria > Campylobacterota > Campylobacteria > Campylobacterales > Helicobacteraceae > NHYN01. The sequence goes on along the minus strand of CAMXAV010000104.1, from coordinate 835 downwards.
TCTCTTGCCCCGAACCCATTGTGCGCACGCAAAAGGCGCTCTTGCATGTCAATGCGCATTCGCTGACATTGCGTAGTTATTCGATTATTGGCAATTCGCCAACGGCAAAGGAGAATCTCACGCGATTCCTCGAGGGCGAGGGCTTTAGCTTCGAGCTCGATATATTGGAAAACGGCGAGTTTTTGTTTCGCCTTATCGATAGAATCAAGAAAAACGAGCCGCTGCGCGAGGGCGAGAAGATTGCGCCCAAGATGATGTTGATTAAAAATGATAGCCTCGGCGAGGGCGAACTCGGCGTTTTGCTGCTCAAAAATTTTATCAAGGCGTTATTGCAAACGGCGATTCTACCCCAAAAAATGCTGTTTATCCACCGCGGCGTTTTGCTGACCACCGCGAACGACAAAATCGACAACACCGAGATTTGCGATGTCTTGAAACAGCTCGAGAAGCAGGGCGTTGAAATCTATTCATGCAGCTCGTGCCTGGAATATTTTGCGCTCACCGATAAGCTCAAGGTTGGCGTTGCGGGCAACGCCGTTGAGGGAATGCAGAATATGCTCGCGAGCGATAGCTTGGTGGTGTTGTAGGCGCGGGGATTTTTGCTCGCAATGGCGAGAAAATATTATTTATGGCAACAAGGAATCTTTGGAGGTGCGACTTTGGTCGCACCTTTGGTGCACGATTCTAATTTGGTGCGTGATTCTCGTTTATGTGCGGTTGAAACCGCACCTCCATTGTTATGTTGAGCGTTAGCGAGACATCTCTTAAGATTCCAATCTCTTTATTTCGTTAAGGGGGACAGGGGGCTTAATTGCGAAGCAGCCCCCTTATCCCC
>CAMXAV010000103.1 GCA_947179285.1 uncultured Helicobacter sp. | reverse complement strand
ATTTGGGGCAGGGCGAGGGCGCGTTTGTGGAGTATGGCTGCTATTTGGGCTATAATTATGTCAAAATAAATGCGGATTACCGCTCATAGTTTGGGGAAACAATGCAGCAAATTGGCTCTCGAGAACTCGCGCAATACATTCAAGGCAAGTTTGATTGGCTCAAGACATTCATCAAAAGCCACCCATTGCCCGACATCTTTAGCGCACCGCACATCGACCCAAAAATGCGCGCAAAAGAGGCGGCAAAGCTCGTTTTGCCCGTGCTCAAAAACCCCAAAGGGCTCATTCTTATGCGCCAATCGATGTATCGCAACACCAAGACAATCCCGATTCCGCCCGAGGCGCATGCCTATTCGCTCTCCGATTCGGCGCACCCGATGTTGTTTATCAATGCGCAACAGAATCTTGAGGAGCAAACGCAACTCTTTTTGATTGGAATCATTCGGTTGATGATGGATATGGACGGATTCTATGCGTCTATTTTCGACAATTCGATTAAAGAAAGCTATGCCGAGAAGGTGTATTACGAGGTGCGCGAGCTCGTTGGCAGTGAGGAGTTTCTAAAGCCCGTGCGCGAACACGATGTCTTGCGCGAGCGCGAAGATTCGCTTGGCGCGTTGTTTTTGCAGGCTGTGAGCCACGCTGTGTATGAGGGCAAGCTAAGCAACCGCGAAGCCGCCGACCTTATCGATGTGAGCGAGCGCACGCTCGTTTCGCTGTTTCCTTGAGGTTGTTCGTGCAGATTCAAGACGCTAACCTTTTGCGCGCGCGCAATCTCATGCTTTATGGCACGATTTGGGGCAATTGCGCCATTTTCGAGCATATCCTGTTTGGGCTCATCGCGTTTGTCGCGTCTATTGTCTATATTGTCGGCGTCTATCGTTTCGACAAAATCACGCATGCGCCGCTGTTTGCGTTGCATGTTTTGCTGATTGCCGTTGAGGTTTTCTTTATTGTTTTGTCGATTCTCTTCCCGAGCAGCTTCGCGCTCTTCTTTGGAATCCTCTCTGCCATCGCCGAGTTTTTGGTCTTTTGCAAAATCTATGTGCTGTTTTTCGCGCTCACAGATGTGTGGCTCTTTCGCTCTGCCATCGTGCTTGGCGGCATCTTGCTCGTGCAGGGAATCGCGGCAATGCTCTATTTTGGGCATGTCTTCTCAACCCATGCGCTGCTTGGCGCGTTGTCCGATTCATGGCAGGCATTGGGCAATGCCGCAAGCTTTCAAAATATCTGCCTCCTATTTTTCTTGGTCGTCATGGCGCTTGTGATGTGCGCCAATGTCGTGGTGCAAATCGCGGCGTTCTATCAGATTCGCTCCGCGCGCATGCATGTCGCAACCTAGAGCAGCGCGCCGCCGTCTAAAAACAGCGCATGCGCCTTGTTTGTGGCGATTCGCCCCTTTGCTGTGCGCTCGATATAGCCATTGGCGAAGAGATAGGGCTCGATGACGTCTTCAATCGTGCCTTCGTCCTCGCTCATCGCCGCTGCGAGCGCGCTTAGCCCCATTGGGCGGTTGTTTGTGCAGAGTGTGCGCAAATATTTATGGTCGAGCGAGTCGAATCCGCTCTCGCTCACGCCGAGCTCGTTTAGCGCATAGTGCGCGAGCTTTTGCGAGATGTGCTGCTCGTTTGCGACATCGGCAAAGTCGCGGATTCTGCGCAACAGCCGCAACGCAACGCGCGGCGTGCCTCGCGAACGCTTGGCTATCGCTTCTGCCGCCTCGCGCGCACAGCGCATGCGCAGCCGCTCCGCCGCCTTTGTAACGATGAGCATGAGCTCGGATTCCGTGTAGAAATCGAGCCGAAATGTGATTCCAAACCGCTCACGCAAGGGCTTGCTAATCATTCCCGCTTTCGTTGTCGCGCCAATCAGCGTGAAATGCGCGAGGTCAATCTTGATTGTTTGCGCAGCAGGTCCAGAGCCGATGATGATGTCGAGCCGAAAATCCTCCATTGCGGGGTAGAGAATCTCCTCAATCGTTGGGCTTAGGCGGTGAATCTCATCGATAAATAAAATATCGCCCTGCGCAAGATTGCTCAAAATCGCGGCTAAATCGCCCGCTTTTTCAATCGTGGGCGCGGCGCTAACCTTGATGTGTGCGCTCATTTCTTCGGCGATGATATGCGCGAGCGTGGTTTTGCCAAGCCCGGGCGGTCCAAAAAACAGCATGTGGTCGAGCGGCTCGCCACGTTTTTTTGCCGCAGCGATGAACACTTGGAGATTCTTTTTCGTCTGCTCCTGCCCGACATAGTCGCTCCAGCGGCTAGGGCGCAAGAGGTTGGAATCTTCGACATCAAAGCTGCATTTTTCGATTTCGACAAAGCGCTCCAATGCAAAACCTAGTAGCTCTCGTTTTCGCTTGGGAACGTGCCGTTTTTGACATCGTTCACATAACGTTGTAGCGCCTCTTTGAGCAGATTCGCGCCATCGAGATAGCGGCGTACAAACTTGGGCTGAAAGTCGGTGAAAAACCCAAACGCATCGCTCCAAACGAGCACCTGCCCATCGACATTTGCGCCGCTGCCAATGCCGATGACGGGCACAGAGCTCGCTTGCGCGATAACCGCGGCGGTCTCTGCCACAACGCCTTCGAGCAGAATCGCAAACGCGCCCGCCTCGCTAAACTCTTGCACTTCGTGCAGAAGATGGATTTTTTCGATTTCGGTTTTGCCCTTGATTTTATACCCGCCCTCGCTGCGCACAAACTGCGGCTTGAGCCCGATATGCGCCATCACGGCGATTCCGTTGTTGGCAAGATGCCGCACATGCTCGTAACGTTCGAGCCCACCTTCGAGCTTGATGGCGTCTGTGCCCGCTTCTTTGTAGAGCCGCGTGGCGTTTTTGAGCGCCTCTTGCGGGGTGTCGTAGCTGCCAAAGGGCATGTCGGTAATCAACAAAGAATCGTGCACAACGCGGCGCACGGCTTTTGTATGATAAATCATATCATCAATGGTGAGCGGCAGTGTGTCGGGCTGCCCGCCAAAACTCATCGCAAGAGAATCGCCGACAAGAATCGAATCGACTTCGCCATCGAAAATGCGCGCCATCAGCGCGTCATAGGCTGTTATCATCGTGATTTTTTGCTTGTTTTTATATTTCTGAAGCGTCTGGATTGTGCATTTCATTCGCGTCTCCTTTTTTGGTATCATGACAAAAGAGTATTAAACGAAAGCTGAATCAAAAGGAGAATAGTATGGCAACCAAGTTTATTGCCATAACGACACGGCTAGTCGCGCATGATGCCTATGACGAAACGCGCGAATGCCTCGCGAGCGATTGGGGCGCGCTGTTTGAGCGCGAGGCTTTGTTTGCGCCGTTTTTGCCGCTTGTGGTGAGCTACGAGATTCCCTTTGCGCGCTATGCGCCTTTTGTGAGCGGCGTGATTTTGAGCGGCGGCAATGATTTGGCGGCATGCAACGACAACCCGTTGTCGCAAAAGCGCGATGCGTATGAGCGCGGCATTATCGAAATGGCGATTGCGCAAGAGCTGCCCGTGCTTGGAATCTGCCGCGGCGCGCAATATTTGGGGCAGCATTTTGGCGCTTCGCTCATTCCGTGCGTGGGGCACATTGGCGAGCACAAGGTGAGCGTTGGGGCGCAAAATTTTGTCGTCAATTCGTTCCATAACTATGCCCTAAGCACGCTCGCTGCGCCCCTCGTGCCGCTTGCCAGCGCGCAAGATTGCACGATTGAAGCCTTTGCGCATTCTGCATTGCCGCTTTTTGGCATGATGTGGCATATCGAGCGCGAAGAGAGGCTCTGCGACCTAAGCCGCGAGATTGTCGGCAATTTTTTGCAAAAGTGTCAGGATTTTGCGGGAATCTCTGCGGATTTGTGAGGCTTGTTGTGCTCGCTTGCAATGACAGGAAAATATTATTTTATGGTAATAAAGAATCTTTGGAGGTGCGACTTTAGTCGCACACACTATAATTTTATGTGTGCGATTGAAGTCGCACCTCCATTTGTCATGTTGAGGCGAAGCCGAAACATCTCTATTTACCATTGCTCACCGATTCTAATCTCCCAGCCACAGCGCGCAACGTCTATGTTCGAGCCAAAGGCATAACATAGACGCAGCGCTGTGGAATATGGGCATAGTCCGTGCGGAGCACATACCTTTAAGA
>CAMXAV010000102.1 GCA_947179285.1 uncultured Helicobacter sp. | reverse complement strand
CCGTAAGGCATAACATAGACGCAGCGCTGTGGAATATGGGCATAGTCCGTGCGGAGCACATACAAATAAAAAGCGTGCAGGGGTTTGGGGGATTTTAGGGGGATAAGAGGGAAGCCATCATTTAACACGCAAGCACAAAGTGCTTGCTATGGCAATTAGCCCCCTTGTCCCCCTTGAAAAAATAACCAAGATTAGAATCTTTCTAGAATCTGCTATTTGTCATTGCGAGGCGATAGCCGAAGCAATCAAACGTTCTTGAACGCTCACTTGGGATTCTTTGCCTGTTGATTGCCACGCTCGTTACACTCGCTCGCAATGACACGTGGAATCTTGTCATGTTGAGCGTTAGCGAAACATCTCTGCGGATTCTTATCGTTTGAGATTCTTCACTCGCTCACGCGAGTTCAGAATGACAAATCGCTAGATTCTTTAGTGATTCTTTGCTTGCTTCTTTCGTTAAGGGGGACAGGGGGCTTAATTGCATGCGCCCCCTATGACATGATTCTAATTGCAAATGCCTTGCATTTGCTACTCGTTTGTCGCTTTGCGCCAAACACTGCTTAACAATCCCCCAAACCCCTGCACGCTTTTTCAATGTGCGTTGCACTTGCATATGTCAATAGTCCACAGCGCTACGTCTATGTTATGCCTTGCGGCTCGAACATAGACGTTGCGCGCTGTGGCTGGGATTATTGGAATCTGTGAGCAATAGCAAAGAGATGTTTCGCCATGCTCAACATGACAAAAGATTCCAAGTGTCATTGCGAGCGAGCGGCGCGAGCGTGGCAATCAACAGGCAAAGAATCCCAAACGAGCATTCAAGACGCTAGATTGCTTCGGGCAAGCCCTCGCAATGACACAAAAATATCGAAACAAAATATCGCCCGCACACGCCAGCAAACGCTTCTAGCGTTTGCAATCGCCAACATGTAACGATTCCCCCCAACATCACAACAAAAAAATGCAGCTAAAGCAAAAACACAACAAAAATCTGCTACCATTCCAAACATAGCACAACGCTATCATAAAAGGAGATATGATGAAAATCGCAAAACTTAGCTTGGCATGTGCCGTTGCACTCGGAATTGGGAGCAATTTCGCACAGGCAGAAATCCTCGAGGAAGCAATCAAGGGCGTAACTGTTGATGGCATGTTGCGCTATCGCTTTCAGTCAGACAACTACCAAGACATAGCTGGTGTAGGTGGGCACGACAATACCACCACAACCAACCAATACCGCGCACTAGCAAACATCTCAACCGCGCCGATTAAAAATATGTCGGCTGGTGTGGGCATTTTGTATATCAACGAAGGTGCACAAACAGGTACAGGAACACTTGGCGGCGGTCTTGGCGCTGGTGAAGATGGCGATTTTGGCGTTAATACCTACACGCTCACCTATGCGCCCCACAATGTAACCAACACCACTGTGATTATCGGTAAGCAAATTCTCGGCACACCTGTTACAGACCCTGCCGACTACGACCGAGCCGTTGGTGCGTTGGTTCTTAACCAAGACGTAAAAGGGCTCACCCTCGCTGGTGGTGCGTTTGGCAGCTGGTCTTTGAGCAACATGGCAAACTACGGCGGCTCAATCCTTAACACAGGTTTTGATTCTGTTAACAAAGGCTTGTTCGCACTCGCCGCGATTTATGGCATTCCAAACCTCATCACAGCGCAAGTTTGGTGGTTTAATGCGCAAGACATTTCAGACACCACACTCTACGCAAACATCGCCTATGACCAAAACTTCGGCGGCTCTTTTGGCGCACGCGTGGGCGTTACGTATGCGATGACAAAACTCAACGATGGCGATAAAACTGCATTGACACAAGTTGGCGCGTATAATAGCTTGTTGGCAAGTGCTGGCTTACCTGAGAGAAGCGTTGGACTTTTCAGCAACCAAGAAACTGATAACGACTTGCTCAAAATCAACGCGGGCGTCACCGTTGGACCTGCTGTGCTCGATGTGAACTATATGATGAACACCAAGCCCGGTTATAGCGTAATGTTTGACGATATGGGTGCAATCATCGACCCTGTTACAATGGGGCAAATCTGGTGGCAAGATAGCTCAACTCGCACAAGCCTTGGTATTGGACGCCGAATCATCAGCGGAACAGGCGGTGCGCTTGGTGCTGGCGGCGGACTTGCAATGCCTGTTGCGAATGGCGCAGAGGATAGCCTTAGCGTGATTACCGCAAGCATTGGTGTCAAAGACATTCTGAACACTGGCGTGGGCATTCACCTTACCTATGTAACAGGTTCATCAGAATACAAAAGCGGCGATGCAACCAATGTTTACAACGGACTTGTGAGCAGCAAACGTGAGTTCCAAGAAATCACTCCTTTGCTCAACTATAAGTTCAACGAAAAATTGAGCTTCCAAACATTCTATGCGATGCTTTCAACAGACGTTACAAACGATGGTGGCGCAAAAATCACAGAGAAACGCAATCGCTACCGATTCCAAGCCCTCTACAAATTCTAGTGGCTAGGGTTGCTCGCAATGTTGCCGTTGCGAGCGGCGGGCAATCAGCCGCCTTTCGCTTGGCGGTTGGTTGGCGACTCTTGTAACACAAAATTGTTATTTTGTGATGATGTAGAATTGTCATTCTGAAGCCGCATTTGCGGCTGAAGAATCTCAAAGCATCGGAATTGAAAGAGAGATGTTTCGCTTCGCTCAACATGACAATGTGGAAGTGGCGGCAATTGAACGTGAATCTGATGAAGAATCTTCGGAGGCTGGATTCAGTCGCACTCATCATTAAATATGTGCGGTTAAAACCGCACCTCCAATGCTATCTTTTTAAAGGAAATCAATGCCATGACACTTGCCATCTCTCAAGAATCCGAGCAACTCTTGCGCTTGGCGCAGGAACGCAGCAAGCAGAGCGTTGATATGATTCTGCGCGAAGCCATTGCACGTTATCTTGAAGATATGGAAGACGAACAAAGCGCGCGAGAATCTGAACCAAACGCACCCACAGCGAGCATTGATGAGCTTGCGCAGCGAGCGGGGATAGATGCGGATATGCTTTGAGCCGCGTGCACAAAAGAGCTTTTTTACTCTCACAAAAACTGCACAAATACGGATTCTTCAATATACCAAGCGACTCGAAAGCTTGCCCAATCCACGCGAATTTGGTGCGGCATTGCATGGCAATCTTCGTGGTTTTTGGCGTTATCGTGTAGGCAATTATCGTTTGATTTGCAACATTCAAGACGATACACAAACGATTCGTGTTGTAGCAATCAATCATCGCAGCAAAATTTATGATTGAAAAAGTCCCGCGTTCACTCACAATGACAAATCGAAGCCCCTTTGCAATCCCAAAATAGGAACAATATTTGCTTGAAGTTGTATAGCACAGAACGCAAAACAAGGAAGAACAATGGTGAGTACGACTTCGATTAAGAGCAACACAGGCAATGCGAATAATGGTATCACGCGTCAACCAAAGGGCAAGGACGCCTCGCTTCTCCTCCCACCCCAAGCCGAGACCACACATGCAAAGGTCGAATCCGCGCGCGCGATTGCGCCGATTGATGAGCAGCTCGCGGACGAAACGAGCGCGTCTTCGCGCCGCCAGACATACGGCTTAAAAATTCTTGAACTCATGAACGATTATGAATACTCCGTCTTTGAACGCGTTACAGACGGAATGCGCGACAGCGAGCGCATGCTCTCTGCCCAAGCGCTCTATTCTATCTCTGACCTCGCGGGCGAGGGCAACTACGCCAAGGGCATCAAAAATGGCTATGGCAATACCTTTAAATTTGCTGAACTCTTTAGCAAAGCGTATATGTGGGGCGATGTGAATGTCGATGAGCGGATTTGAGCAGAATCTCTCGCGAAATATCTCGGAGGTGCGACTTTAGTCGCACTTTTGGTGTATGATTCCCATGTGATGTGCGATTGAAATCGCACCTCCAATGTCATTGCGAGCGAAGCGAAGCAATCAACCGTATCGGGATTCCTTGCTCGTTGATTGCCGCGCTCGTTACACTCGCTCGCAATGACCCACCCCCTACTCCCCTCCGCAAGGGAGGGGGAATAAGGCAGAATCCCCAGAAAAAGCGCGCGCATGTAAGCAAAGCGCAACACAGCGCCACGCTTTAGATTCC
>CAMXAV010000101.1 GCA_947179285.1 uncultured Helicobacter sp. | reverse complement strand
TCAGTGCGTCAAACGTTGAGCGCTGCGGGAGCCTGTGTCGTTGGCATGAGCTCGATTCTGTTAATATTCACATGTTCGGGCAGACTCAACACCCATGCGACAGTTTCGGCGATATCTTCGGGCAAAAGCGGCTTTGTGCCCGCATAAACAGAATCTGCTTGCGCCTTGTCGCCCTTGAATCGCACGAGCGAAAACTCGCTCTGCGCGAGCCCGGGCTCGATGTTGGTTACGCGAATGTTTTTGTCGAACAAATCGGCGCGCAGATTCAGGCTAAACTGCTTGACAAACGCCTTTGTCGCGCCATAGACATTGCCGCCGGGGTAGGGGTAGCTCCCCGCAATCGAGCCAATATTGATGATTGTCCCCGATTTTCTCGCAACCATTTGGGGTAGAACAAGCCGCGTGAGCCGCACGAGCGCCATGCAATTCACAGAAATCATGCGTTCCCAATCGTCCAAATCGGCGCAATCCGCGCTCTGCAACCCAAGCGCAAAGCCCGCGTTGTTGATGAGCACATCAACGCTCCAGCCGCGCTCGCTCGCGATTTGCGCAAGATTCTGTGCAATCGTCTCGCTATCCTGCACATCGCAAGCAACGAGCGCGCAACGCGATTCGCCAAGCGATTGTTGCAGCTCCAAAAGCCTCTCTTTGCGCCTCGCAAGCGCGATAATCTGATAGTTTTGGGCAGCAAGCCGCCTTGCAATCGCCCGCCCAAAGCCGCTCGAAGCACCCGTGATAAGCGCTGTTTTTGTCTGCATCGCATGTCCTTTTTGCAAAATTTCACGCAATGATAGCATGATTCTTTTTTGAATCTCGTGGCTTGTTTTAAGATGAATTGAGCTATGATTAGCACAAAAATTGCAAGGGGACGCTATGCGCAATGACATCATCTCCATGAAAGGGCAGCTAGGACAATTCGATTTTTCGCTTCGTCTTTCGTATGGCACAGAGCGAAAACTTGCCAAGAAATACCAACGATTCTATGACGAAGCAAGCGCGTTTTTGCCTGATAGAATCTTTAAAGACTATCTCCAATGTTTTGCCTATGGGCTCGATGCGTCATGCTATCGCTATATCCCAAAGCTCGTGATTTGGGCGCATAGCGAGGAGGAGATTTGCAAAATCCTCGCGCTAAGCCATAAATATAATGTAGCGCTAACCTTTCGCGCAGCGGGGACATCGCTTAGCGGGCAGGCGAGCAGCGATAGCGTGCTTGTCGTGTGCAACGCGCATTGGAAAGGAATTTCGGTTTGCCAAAATGGCGAGGAAGCGACATCGATTTGGTGCGATTGCGGCGTGGTTGGCGCAGACGCAAACGCGGCGCTTGCGCCCTACCGCAAGAAAATCGGTCCCGACCCTGCGACAATCAACAACGCCCTAATCGGCGGAATCTTCTCGAACAATTCAAGCGGAATGTGTTGCGGCGTCAAGCAAAATAGCTACCAAACCATCCAATCTGTGCGCGCGATTCTATTTGACGGAACGATTCTCGACACATCAGATTCGCAAAATGTCGAAGCATTTTGCCAAAAATACCCCCACATTGTCGAACAACTTCTTGCGTTGCGCGCCGAGATTCTTGCCGATGCAAACTTAACAAACTTTATCAAACGCAAATTTGCGATTAAAAACACAACGGGATATAGCATCAATGCGCTCATTGATTTTGAGGCTATCAAGGATATTTTAAATCATATCTTTATTGGCGCAGAGGGAACATTAGGTTTTATTTCACGCGTGGAATATGAATGCGTCAAAGATTTTGCGCACAAAGCATGCGCACTCTTGTTTTATCATAACCTCGCTGACGCATCGCATGCAATTCAGATTCTAGCAAAACATGATTCGATTGTGAGCGCGGCAGAGATGATGGACTATGCCTCGCTTGTGAGCGTGCAAAACATAGACGGAATGCCGCCAGAGATTCAAAAGATTAGCGAAGGCAATTGTGCGATTCTCATTCAGCTTGAAGAAGATGATAGAAAAATCCTTGATAAAAATATTGCGACAATCAAAAGACTACTTAGCAAGATTCCAACATGTTTTGGCGTGCAATTTAGCTTTGATTCTGCTGTGCAAGAGACATGGTGGAAAGTCCGCAAAGGCTTGCTGCCCATTGCAGCCTCGATGCGTCCAAGCGGCTCAACCGTGATTGTCGAAGACATTTGCTTTGAAATCAAAGATTTTGCGCATGGAATCGAAGACATCTCTAAGCTATTCAAACAATACAATTTTGATGGAATCATCTTTGGACATGCACTAAGTGGCAATGTGCATTTCATCATCACGCCCATTTTGGGAGACATAGACGAATCCAAACGTTTCGGCGCGTTTATGGAGGCGCTTGCCAATGTTGTGGTGAGCTATAATGGAAGCGTCAAGGCAGAGCATGGCACAGGGCGCATGGTCGCGCCCTTTGTGCAAAAAGAATGGGGCGAAAAAGCCTATTTAATTCATAAAAAAATCAAGGCGATTTTTGATAGTCAGAATCTAATAAATCCCGATGTCATCATCAGCGATAATCCAAAGATTCATCTTAAGAATCTCAAGCCTTCTGCGGAAAATTTGATTGAAGACTATTTAGACGCATGCATGGAATGTGGCTTTTGCGAAAAGGTTTGCCCGAGCAGAAACCTCACGCTCACGCCGCGCCAAAGAATCGCCGTTTATCGCGAAATCAAGCGCCTAGAAAGCATTCCCGAACGCAGCGAAAACGAGGAATACGAGTTGCAAGAATTGCGCGAAGGATATGCCTATTTTGGCATAGAAACATGCGCGACATGCTCGATGTGCGCGACACTCTGCCCGCTTGCAATCGACACAGCAAAAATCGCGCTCAAGGCATCGCAACAACATGGCAAAATCGCCAAAACGGCTGTGGGATTCTTTGGCAATCGTATCGACACAACGATGAATCTCTTACGTTTTGGCGTGGGATTCACAAACAACATGAGCCGCGTTTTGGGCGCAAAAACAATGCAAAACATCTCGCAAAAGTTTCATCAATGCTGCAAAACACCTGTGGTTTTGGATTATTTTCCGAGCAAGAATATTTATATTCTCGATTCTAAGACAATGACGGAGCAAAATGGAGAGGTTGTGTATTTTAGCTCATGCCTCAACCGCGCCCTTGCGCCAAGCGCAAAAAGCGAGGATAAACGAAGCATTGCCGAAACGTTTGAGAATCTTTGCAAAAAGGCAAAATTTGCGATAGTCTATCCTAAGAATATCAAGAATCTTTGCTGCTCGAAGGCATATAAAAATCACCCAGAAATTGTCGCAAAACTCGTTAAAGAATCCTACGATTCTTTGCGCGCTGCCTCGCAAGACGGCGCAATTCCAATCGTTTGCGACCATAGCGCATGCTCGCTCGAACTCTTTAAGTTACTCAATGAATATGCGTTGCAAAATGCGCAACCAAAATTGCAGATTATCGACATGCCCGCGTTTATCGATTCTGTCCTAGCACCTCATCTACATTTTACGCAAAATCACCAAAAAATTGCCCTCTATGCGCCCTGTTCCACGCGCCATTATGCGCTAAATAAAGAAGCGACAAATTGGGAACAAGCGCTTGTTAATTTGGCGCAACGTTGCGGCGCAGAAGTTGTGATAGATTCCAACCTCAAGTGTTGCGGCTTTGCGGGCAACAAGGGCTTTTTTGTGCCCGAGCTCAACGCAAGCGCACTCGAAGATTTTGGGCAAGACAATGGGCAAAATCTCTTTGCCGATGTGCATAAAGGTTTTAGCAGCTCAAGCACATGCGAGATTGGGCTAAGCCACAAGAGCGGCTTTAGTTGGCAACATATTGTCTATCTTGTCGATTCTTGTAGCACGGCGCTTTAAAGACATAAGGCTTTTTATGCGCTCGCCTCTGCTGCGTTTGCAGCATTGTTTGTTTTCTTCATAAGTTTTTGCAAGATAGAATCATCGCCTGTGGGTTTCTTTGCTCGATTGAGCACGCTTTCGCGGGCGATTTCTTCGCCCATAATGCTCGCATAGTCTTTTCTTGTTTCTGCGCCCAAATCAAGTAAAGTTTCGGTCTCATCATCAATCGCAACATTTTTCATGTTTTCTGCCAATGTTTTTGTGGCTTCCGCAAGCATAAATTGCATGATTGGGTCAAGCCC
>CAMXAV010000100.1 GCA_947179285.1 uncultured Helicobacter sp. | reverse complement strand
GGCACGGTGATGGGAGTGCCGCGAGCGGTAACGACCGCATTGCGTGTGAGCCCCTCTGTCATGTCCATAGCGATGGCGCGAATGCGGTTGTCGCCGATGTGTGCCGCGACTTCAAGGACAAGATTCTTGACATGCCCCTCGACCTCAAACTTGACATCGAGTGCTTCATTGATTGCAGGTAGATAGGATTCAAAATCAATATCCACCACCGCACCCATCACTTGGGTGATTTTACCTGTTTTATTCCCTTCCATAAATTACACTTCTCCTTTTTGTGATTTTGCCAATCGATTATTTCATCGATTCGACACCTGTATTAATCTCGACAAGCTCTGTCGTAATCGCTCCCTGACGCGCCTTGTTGTAAGCAATCGTTCGATTCCGAACGAGTTCGCCCGCATTGTTTGTCGCAGAATCCATCGCCTGCATGCGTGCGCTATGCTCGGCGACCAACGAATCCACAAGGGCAAAATACATGCTAAACTCAACATATTTCACGGCGAGCTGATTTAGAATCTCTGTTTCGCCCCCGCTTGGCTCGATTTCGATAGGAGCATGCACTGTCGTTGCCGCGTCTCGAAGCACGCTTGATGATTCGATAGGCAAGAGCTGCTGTGTTTTGAGCTGTTGCGAAATCATGTTCTTAAAGCCATTGTGTACCAAAATGACACGGTCTGTCGTGCCTTCTAAGAAATCCGCCACAACCTCGTTGATGAATTTTGAAGACTTTTGATAATCGGGCACAGAACTTAATTCCTCGATTCGTGATGCAAGCGACATGCCATTGAAATCGAAAAAGGAAATCCCTTTTTTGCCAATCGCATGCAAGCACACTTTTGTGTTCTTTGCCTTATAGACACCAATCAACCTCATTATCTCTTTGATGGTTGTCGAGTTGAATCCGCCACAAAGCCCCTTGTCGGCTGTAATAAACACAATATCGACTCTCTTGGGTTCACCTTCGCGTTGAGCAAAAAACGGAATGTCCACCCCGCCCCCTTGCTCTTGCAAACGGTCATGGATTTCTTGGAACACAGCAACAATCTTATCCGCATACAAACGCGAGCGGCGCGCCATCTCATCGGCTCTTTTGAGCTTTGATGTCGACACAAGCTTCATCGCCTTTGTGATTTTTTGCGTACTCTTGACGCTTTGAATCTGTGTTCGTATTTCCTTAAGGTTATTTCCCATGGTGATTCCTTAAAGTTAGGCTTTAAAAGTCGTTTTAAATTCCGCCAAAGCCTTGTTCAAGGCTTCTTCTGTTTCTTTATCGATGAGTTTTTTGGTGCGAATATCCTCAAAAATCTGGGGATAGCGCGCCTCGATAAACGGATAGAGGTCGGCTTCAAACTTGTTCACGCGGTTTGCGGGAATGTCGTCCATAAACCCGCGCGCACCGGCAAACACAATGACGACTTGTCGTTCGATAGGCAATGGCGCATACGGAGGCTGCTTGAGAACCTCAACCATTCTTTGCCCTCGTTCGAGTTGGCGGCGGCTCGCTTCGTCCAAATCAGAGGCAAATTGCGAGAACGCTTGTAATTCGCGGTATTGTGCAAGGTCGAGACGCAATGTACCTGCCACTTGCTTGGTTGCCTTAATCTGCGCGGCACCACCCACACGAGAAACCGACAAACCAACGTTGATAGCGGGGCGCACGCCCGAGTTGAACAGGTTGGTTTCCAAGAAAATCTGCCCGTCTGTAATCGAAATCACGTTGGTAGGAATATATGCGGCGACATCGCCCGCTTGTGTTTCGATGATGGGCAACGCGGTGAGCGAGCCAGCGCCGAGTTCGTCATTGAGCTTTGCGGCACGTTCGAGCAAACGGGAGTGGAGATAGAACACATCGCCAGGGAATGCCTCACGACCGGGAGGGCGGCGCAAAATCAAGCTCATCTCGCGATATGCGACAGCATGCTTACTCAAATCATCATAGATGATGAGCGCATGGCGTCCGCTATCGCGGAAATATTCACCCATCGCCACACCAGCATAAGGCGCAAGATATTGCATTGCAGCAGAATCAGACGCAGGCGCATTGACGATGATTGAATACTCCAAAGCGCCATGCTCTTCGAGCTTGCGCACGACTTGTGCAACGGTCGATTCTTTTTGCCCAATCGCGACATAGATACAAATCACATCTTGCCCTTTTTGGTTGATGATTGTATCGATGGCAACGGTTGTTTTTCCTGTTTGGCGGTCGCCAATAATCAGCTCGCGCTGTCCGCGCCCGATAGGAACGAGAGCATCAATCGCCTTCAAGCCTGTTTGCAAAGGCTCATGCACAGATTTACGCGCCATGATTCCGGGCGCTTTTTCCTCGAGGAAGCGATACTCGGTTGCCTCAAGAGGCGATTTGCCATCGATAGGCTCGCCAATCGCATTCACCACGCGCCCAAGCAACGAATCGCCTACAGGAACGCGAATCAGCTTGCCCAATCGTTTGACAGAAGTACCTTCTTTAATGCCACGACCAGCACCCAAAATCACGACACCAACGCTGCTTTCTTCGAGGCTCGATGCCAAGCCTTTGTCGCCTGTGTCAAACTCCACCATTTCATAAGACATCACATTCTTAAGCCCATAGACTTTTGCCACACCATCAGCATAGCTAATGACTTTTCCAGTCTCTGCTATATTGATGTCAATATTGAAATTCTCAATCCTCTCTTTGATTAGAGAACTAATCTCATCTGCTTGTAGTTTTGCTACCACTGACCTACTCCTTTCATGTTTTAGTTAAAATGCTCGCAGGATATGCTCGCGCAAATCACTGACAAATCGCTCTTGTGAAAATGCGACCTCAACGCCCAAATCTTCAACAACAAGGCGCACGCCCTCTTTGTCTGAACGCTCTTGTTTGAGCGCAAGATTGACATTTAGCCTTTGAGCAAATGTGTTTTTGATGTTCTCAAGCGTTGCCGCATCAAAAGCCTCTTTGCTCGAAAGAACCGCCACATATTCTTTCTTCATCGCTGCAAGAGTTGCTTCGAGCTCGGCGCAAATCTCGGGGATAAACGCGAAGCGATTCTTCTCGCCAAGCAGCCGAATCAAATGCTGCACCTTGCTATCGCCGCTTTCGACAATCTGCAACACAAGCTCAACCTTGCGCGAATCGCTCACATACGGCGCGGCGATAATCTCGCAAAATTTCTCGTCTGCAAACGCAGAACGCACTTTTTGCAATGTTTGCAACAACGAAGCAATCTCTTGCTCGCCAAAACTCTGAACCAATGCCTTGACATATCTTCGTGCAACTAGCTCTTTCATCACGCAACCTTTTTAAGTAGAATGTCCATATAGGCTGCTTTGTCAAGCCGCATTGCATCGCTGGCAAAAAGTTCATCGAGAAGCTCGCCAATCGCCGCTTGCTCGGCTTTTCGCCGCTCGAAATCCATAAAATCGTCATACTGCTTGCCCAAGAGTTCCATATCTTTCTCGGCAGATTCGGCGATTTTTTGCTTCAGAATCACAGCCTCACGTTTGGCTGTCTCAACGATATTTTCGGCTTCTTGCTGTGCGCTTTGCACACGTTTTTGAGCCGACTCAAGCGCCGTTTTTGATTCTTTGAGCTTTGCTTGCACCTTGTCTAGTTCGTTCGCAATCCCTTCGGCGCGGTTCTTGAAAAAGTTCCGCAATGGAGTCGCGATGAAATAATACAGAATCGCGGCAAAAAGCAAGAAGTTCAGCGCGCGTGGCACAATATCTTTGGGTGTATCGCCCGCCGCAAACACAAGCGTTGGCAGCAACAAAACACTCCCGACAACAAACCATTTCTTCATACATTCCTCCCTAGAGTTGTTTGAGCTTGCTTCGCAAACTCGCCTGAAAAGCTGGCATTTGCGCACGCAACGATTCCCGAAGCCCATCAGTCTCGCTTTTGAGGCTTGCGAGATAATCCGCTTTTTGGCGCTCAATCTCTGCCCGTTTCACTTCAACCTGTGTTTCTGCAAGCTTCCGTGCGCTTTCCTGTGCTTCCTCTTTGATTTGCCCCGCTTCTTTGCGCGCATTTGCGAGAATATTTTCTGACTCTGCATGCAAAACGGCGATGTCCCTAAAGTTGCCACGAATGCTCTCCAATTCGTTTTTTATTGACTTGTCCCGATTGTACATAATCTACAACAAGGGCTTGTAGAGGATTTCGT
>CAMXAV010000099.1 GCA_947179285.1 uncultured Helicobacter sp. | reverse complement strand
ATTTATATGTACAAAAAATTTTCATGAGCTCTAAGCGCGCCATCATCTTGTTTGACTTTGACGGGACGCTCATCGATTCGACCCCGGCGATTTACGCGAGCTTTTGTGCCGCGCTCTCGCGCAATGGCTTTGCGATTCCAAAACAAGAATCGGTAGAAGGCTGCATTGGGCATACATTACATGATATGTTTGCAATGCATGGTGTTGCGCCCGAGATGTTGCAACAATGTGTCGATGCCTACCGCGCGAGCTATCGTGCGCAAATGGAGCGCGGCACGGTGCTTTTGCCAAACGCGCGCGAGGCGGTGGCAGAGGCGAGTGCGTTTGCGTTTTTGGGGCTCGTTACGACAAAACGTGGCGATTATAGCCGTGCGCTGTTGCAAAACTTTGGAATCGCCGAGCATTTCGCATGCGTTGTGGGTATCGAGGACGCGCCGCGCCCAAAGCCCGCTCCCGAGCCGATTCTATGCGCGCTTAAGGCAATCGCGCGCCCCGAGATTGCGTTTGAACATATCTTTATGGTTGGCGACACAGCGCTCGACTTGCAGGCGGCGCGCGCGGCGGGTGTGCGCGGGCTTGGCGTCTTGTGCGGCTTTGGGCGCGAATCCGACTTGCGCGCGTTTGACGCCCCGCTGTTTGCAGACGCGCTAGGGGCTGTCGCGTTTGCGCGTGAATCTAGCGCAGCTTCTCGTTAAGTTCGCGCTTGAAAGCCTCCCAATCGAAATTTTCGGGCGTGAATGTGCCATTTTTCTCGCGGTTTTGCATAATCTCCCTGTCGCTTCGCGCGCTATTCTTGACAAAAATGCTATGCTTGCCCATGCGTTGGATTCCGTCTTGGTCAGTGTAGGGGCAATCCGTGAGCGCGTTGTCCCACGCGCCCCAATGAAAAACGGCGCTCGCGACAAAAAAGGCGATTGTCGGTGTGTCGAGCGCCGCGGCGATGTGCATTGTCGCGGTGTCAACGCCGACAAAAGCTGTCGCATTGCCTGCGAGCGCGGCAAGCTCTTTGAGATTCAGCTTGCCCGCAAAGTTGAGCGGTTCGCTAGCACAAAGCGACAGAATCGTGGCAATGCGTCCCATTTCGTCTGCGTTTGGCGCGGCGCTAAGGACAACGGGAATGCCGAGCTCGTCTTGGATATAGTCGATGATTGCGGCGCTTAGCGCGTCATCGATACACTTGAATTGCCAGCGGCTAAGCGGGTGAAAATGCACATAGCGCTGCGGCAGCCCGAGCTCTCGTAAACGCGCGAGGTGTTGCGCGCCATAAACAAGAGTCGCGGCTTTGCCCACAATCTCATGTCCAAGCAGGCTGATTGCCTCGAGGTGGTGGTCGATGATGTGCCCCTTGTAGGGGGTGAAGAGGTGCGTGGGGCGCAAGAGCAGGTTGCGCGCGGGCGCGACATGTGTTGTCGGGCGGCAGAGCTGCGCAATCCACGCGCCGCGCTCGCCCTCTGTCGTGTTGATGAGCACATCATAGCCGCTGCGAAACTGCCGCAAATAGCGCCACTCCTCGCGCAACCGAGCGAGGATTCCAAGCCCCTTAATGCGTGCGCGCTCATACGGGAAAATCGCGTCTATGTTGGGGTTGCCCTCGAGCATGGGCAGCGATTCGGCGTTGATTGCCGCGTGGATTGTCGCGCTCGGGAAATGCGCGCGCAGGTTCGCAAACAGCGGCGTTGTGAGCAAGACATCGCCGATGTTGCGGAACTTGACGACCAAGATTTTCATTGGTTTGGCGCGCTGGCACGCAACAGCAGCGGGTTGTAGGCTTTGTCGCAAACCATCACGCGGCTGCCCACGCTAAGGTCGCTAAATTGCGTGTCAAATTCATGTGCGCTCATCGTTACCTTGATAATCGATTCTTGTACAAATAATGTAAGAATCACCATAAGGTCGCTGCGCATGATGTCGAGCACTTCGGCATTGAGCCGAATCTTGGAGCTAATCGAGGCATGCAAGAAAAACTCTTTGGGTGTCGTGTCTTTGTAGCATTTGCCGTCTTTGATGCCGATGACGCGGTTGGCGAGCTTTAGAATCTCGCTCATGTCGTGGCTCACGAGAAAGGTTGTGAGGTGAAAGAGCGTTTGGAAATTCTTAATCTCGTCTTGCAGCCGAAGGCGCGTTTGCAAATCGAGCGCGCTCAAGGGCTCGTCAAGCAGCAGAATCTGCGGCGAACGAATGAGCGAACGCGCGAGCGCCACGCGCTGATTCTGCCCGCCGCTTAGCTGCGCGGGGTAGCGCGAGGCGAGCTCCTCGATTCCCATGAGCGCGAGCAGCTCATCGATGCGCGCCTTGTCGCGCTTGTCGTGCAGCGCATAGAGCAAGTTTTGCAAAACAGTCATGTTTGGAAACAGCGCATAGTCTTGAAACACAAGCCCCACGCTGCGCTTCTGCGCGCTTAGGCAGATTTGCTTTTTCGTGTCGAGCCACACAGAATCGCCCATTTGAATATAGCCCCTCTGCGGCACGAGAAGCCCCGAGATGATGCGCAAAATGGTTGTTTTGCCCGCGCCGCTGCTGCCAAAGAGTGCGCATGATTCGCCCTCTTCAAACTCGCCGCTAAAATGCAAATCGAGCCAGCCGCTTGCGGTTTGGATTGGGTGCGTGATGTCGATAATGAGTTTCATATTGTCTCACAGAGCCGCGTTTGCCGCCGCAAAGCGCTTGTTGATGAGGTAGAGGCAAAACACAACGCAAAACGAGAGCGCGAACAGCACGAACGCGTATTGATGCGCGAGCGTGTATTCGAGCGCCTCGATAGAATCGTAAATCGCAATGCTCGCCACGAGCGTTTCGCCGACCTTGTGCCCGCCAATCATCATCACCACGCCAAATTCGCCGCATGTGTGCGCAAACGCCATCACGAGCCCCGTGAGGATTCCCGCTTTGGCGTTGGGCAAAATCACCGACCAAAGCGTGCGCAGCTTGCCGCGCCCAAGCGTGTAGGACGCGTCTATGAGATTGCGCGAGACGGCGCTAAAGGCGCTTTGAATCGGGTTTGTCATAAACGGGAGATTGACAATCATAGACGCGAGCACCAAGCCCTCGAAGCTAAAGACGAGCGTGAGCCCGAAGCTCTCTTGCAAGAATGCGCCAAACGCGTTTTTGGGGCTGAAGCTCACGAGCAGGTAGAAGCCAAGAACGCTCGGTGGCAGCACGAGCGGCATCGACACGAGCGCTTGGAAAAAGCTCTTGAACGGCAGGCGCACGAACACGAAGCAATAGGCAAGCGCAATGCTCACAAACAAGAGGCAAAAGGTGCTGATTGTGGCGAGCTTGAAGGTTAGTAGCAAAGTCGTGATAAACGCGTCATCAAGCTGCATAATGCCTCCTAGTCCTCGCCTTGAAGCGTGATTTCTGTGGGCTTAATCGACCAGAGAATCTCGCTTTGTGATTCGAGATTGTGCGCCCTAGCGTTTGCGGCAAGAACGAGCGCAACGAGCGAGCCGCCGCCAAAGCCAAGCGCAACCTGCCAAAAGAGTTCGCCTTTGGTGATTCCATTCACAGACGCAGCATAGACATTGGGCGAGAGCAGCGCAGAATCGCGGCGCGCGAGCAAGACATCGGTTTCTTTAAACAGCAGGCGCACCTTTTTGGGCAGCTCTAGCGGCGCAACGGCGAGGATTGCAAAAGCCGAATCTGCCGCGCGCGCCTGCACATAGAGCAGCTCGCCATGCGGGGTGATTGTCTCAATCGTGGCGTCTAAGATGTTCATCAATCGCTATTGTCGCGCGGGTGTGCCAAAGCCATATTTTTTGAAAATCTCATCTGCCTTGCCCGATGTGATGTAGTCTGA
Organism: uncultured Helicobacter sp.; assembly: GCA_947179285.1. Classification (GTDB taxonomy): domain Bacteria; phylum Campylobacterota; class Campylobacteria; order Campylobacterales; family Helicobacteraceae; genus NHYN01. The sequence continues at coordinate 371 of CAMXAV010000099.1, read as the reverse complement.
AAATGCCTTTGCAAGCGCGCTTTTTGCGGCGCGTTTGGTGATGACAAAGCTTTGTTCCATTTTGTTGTGCAGCGCGCTATCGACAACAACGGCATTTTTGCGCTTGCTTGGGTCGGAAAGCAGCGAATAGGCGACCAAGCCGACTTCGGCGGCGCCGCTATCGACAAACGAAACGGCTTGGGCGATGTTGTCGCCCCGCACGATGCGGCTTTCAAAGACATCATAGAGCTTGAGATTCTTCAAGATCTCTTCGGCGGCAATGCCATAAGGGGCGACTTTTGGGTTGGCAATGCTTAGGTGTTTGATTTGTTTTTCTTTATCTTTAAGCGCCGCAACGCCGCCTTCTAAGAGCTTGGAATCGAGCGCATAGA
>CAMXAV010000098.1 GCA_947179285.1 uncultured Helicobacter sp. | reverse complement strand
ACGGTGATGTCGCTTGATATTATCCGCGATGACCCTGTGATTCTCCCGCCCGCAACGGAGTTTCAATATCTCGAGCGCCCCGATTCGCCCAATGCAGAGCAAGATTTGACCCCGCCGCCTGACGCGCCGCGCCGCACGATTCGCACGCCGTATTAGAATCTCTTGAGATTGTGAAGCGTGATTGTCCCGCGCACAAATTGCATGCTCATGCAATGCAGCCCGCCGTGTTGGCGCAACAATACTTGGCAATCGATGGGCACGACCTCGCGGCTTGTGTGTTGCTGCAAGATTCTTTGCGCCTCTTTGTCGCGCTCGCTGCCAAAGGTGGGCAACAGAATCCGATTTTGCAACATCAAAAAATTTGCATAGCTCGCAGGCAGGCGCTCGCCCTCATAAAAAAGCGGCTCGCAAAAGGGCAGCGCAACGAGCGTAAAGGGATTGCCCGCACAATCGCGAAAGCCGCGCAATTCCTCGCGCATTTTTTGCAGCGATTCGTAATGCACATCGTCTTTGTCTTCGCAGCCAACATAAGCAATTGTGCGTGAGTCAAGAAACCGCGCCAAATTATCAATATGGCAATCGGTATCATCTCCTTGCAAGAATCCATGCGTGAGCCATAGGATTTGTCGCGCGCCAAGCTCGGCTCGTAGCCATTCTTCGATTTGCGCTTTGCCTAAATGCGGGTTGCGCCTTTTGTGCAGCAGGCAGCTTGCTGTGGTGAGCAATGTGCCCTCGCCATTGCATTCAATGCTTCCGCCCTCTAAAACAAGCGCGCTTTGGGCGAGCGGACAGCGCCAAAGCCCCTGCTTTTCGAGCACAAACGCGAGTTCATTATCGAGTGTCGATTCAAACTTCTCGCCCCACGCGTTGAAGCGGTATTTGAGCAGCACGGGAGAATCGCCTTTTTGCGCACAAAGCGGCGCAAAATCGCGCGCCCATGTGTCGTTGGTGGGCGCGAAGAGCGCATGCACGCGCGGGTGCGTGGCGAGCGCGCCAAGCAGATTCTGCCGCGCCGCGTCATCGTTTTGCGCGTTTGGCGGCAGCACAACAACGCAATCTGTATCGACAGCAATGGCTCTTGCGATGTTGCGCACGCAATCTTGCGCCGATTCAAGATATGCCGCCCAATCAGAATCGGCATGGGGCATCACCAAAAGCACGCAATCAAGGGCGTTTGGCTCGCATTCGGCAAGGATTTTTTGCATTTTTTGTGTTTCCTCTTTAGCGATTAATCAAAATGTCGATATAGTACTATATCTTAAATACACGGAGGATAAAAACATGGATGTTACATCAACATCAAAAAATGTCATGAACAATCTCGTAGGTGCAAACCTCGTGAGCGGCGAAAAGCCAAAGACAGTAACGGATTCGAAAAATTCGATTAAGGGCGAAGAAGAATCACAGATTCAAAAAGGCAACTCATTGCTAAGCGGTGTTGACCTCGAGACATCAGAGGGCAGGGAAGCCGTCATGAAACGCGCGTCAAAGATTGACGCAAAATTGCTTTCGCAAGAATACGCGATGCAATTCATTATGGGCGCGACAGCGAACTCACAAAACAACCTTGGCGCGCAATCAGCACTTAGCAGCGGCGACACAAACGCCGTTCGCGCGTTGCTCAACAGCATTGACGCAGAATCGATTGGCTACAAAGGCAAGCCACTTGGCAGCCTCACAGCAGACGAAGCAAAGGCGTTGATTGCTGACGATGGCTATTTTGGCAAAGACAACACCGCTGGGCGCATCGCCGACTTTGTCATCTTGGGCGCTGGCGATGATTTGAACAAGCTCCAAAGAGGACGCGAGGGAATCGAACGCGGGCTCAAAGAGGCGAGCAAAGTTTGGGGCGGCGATTTGCCCGACATCAGCCAAGAGACCGTCAAGCTTGCGCTCGAAAAAGTCGACAAACGCATTGAGGAATTGCAAAAAGCACAATCTGCCTTGAATGTCGAAGCCTAATTTCTGTGATTCTAAGCATTGAAAGCAGCTGCGATGACAGCTCGATTGCTATCACAGAGATTGAGAGCCTACGCCTTGCATTGCATCAAAAAATCTCCCAAGATGCCGAACATTCCCCGCATGGCGGGGTTGTTCCCGAAATCGCAAGCCGCCTGCACGCCGTTGCGCTGCCGCGCGTGCTGGCTGCTTGCTCTTCGTTTCTGCCGCGCGTTTCTGCCGTTGCGGTAACCCACACACCCGGTTTTGCTATCACCCTGCTCGAAGGAATCGCAATGGCGCATGCGCTCTGCCTTTGTTTGCGCGTCCCGCTGATTGCCGCACACCACCTGAAGGGGCATATTTACTCGCTTTTTTTAGAAAAGCCTGCGTTGTTTCCGCTCGATGTCTTGCTTGTCTCGGGCGGGCATACATTGCTGCTGCATGCCCATTGCCACGAGAAATGCGAGATTGTCGCCGCGAGCCTCGATGATAGCTTTGGTGAAAGCTTTGATAAGGTCGCGAAGATGTTGGGGCTTGGCTACCCGGGCGGCGCAATTGTCGAATCGCTCGCGCAAAAGGGCGATGATACGCGTTTTGCGTTCACGATTCCGCTCGCGCATCACCCAAACATTGCCTTTAGCTTTTCGGGGCTCAAAAACAGCGTGCGCCTCGCGATTGCGAATCTGCCACAACCGCTTAGCGAGCAAGACAAGGCAGACATCTGTGCGAGCTTTCAGCGCGTTGCTGTGGCGCATTTGTTGCAACAAGTCGCGCGGTTTTTGCGCCAAAGCCAATATGCGCGCTTTGGGCTCGTTGGCGGCGCGAGCGCCAACCTCTTGTTGCGCGAATCCTTGCAGAATCTGCTGCGCCAAAATGGCAAGGAACTCTTGCTCGCCCCGCTTCCCTTTTGCAGCGACAATGCCGCGATGATTGGGCGGCTTGGCGTGCAGTCGTATTTGTTGCGCGAGTTTCACCCGCTCGCGCTAGGCGCGGTGGCGCGAACCGAACAAGTGTTTTGAGATATTGCCCATAAACACTACAATTATGAGATGAAGGAGACATTGTGAAAATACGTTACCCCGAGATTCCCTCGCCTTGCTATGTTCTTGTCGAGGATTTGTTGCGCGCGAATCTCAAGATTTTGCGCCATGTGAGCGAGCAAAGCGGCGCGAAGATTCTGCTTGCACTTAAAGGTTATGCGCTGTGGCGCAGCTTTCCGCTTGTGGCAGAATACTTGCACGGAATCACAGCAAGCGGCATTTACGAGGCGCGGCTTGGCGCAGAGGAGTTTAAGGGCGGCGAGATTAGCGTCTATTCACCCGCGTTTAAAGAAAGCGAGATAGACGCGCTTCTGCCGATTGCCGACCATATCATCTTCAACTCGCCCACGCAGCTGCACCGCTTTAAGCGCAAGGTTTTGGGTGCGGGGCGCAAGATTGATTGTGGAATCCGCCTGAACCCGCTGTATTCCGAAGTCTCGCCGCCGATTTATAATCCTTGCATCGAGGGCAGCAGGCTTGGAATCGTCCCCGAAGAGCTGCACAAATGCGAGCTTGATGGCGTGAGCGGGCTGCATTTCCACACGCATTGCGAGCAAAATAGCGATGCCTTGCAACGCACGCTCGAGCATTTCGAGCTGCATTTTGGGCATTTGATAGACAAAATGAAATGGGTGAATTTTGGCGGCGGGCATCATATCACGCGTAAGGATTATGATGTGAATCTTTTGATAGAAATTATTAAAGATTTTCGCGCCCGACATGGCGGGGTCGATGTCTATCTCGAGCCGGGCGAGGCTGTGGGCTGGCAATGCGGGTTTTTGAAGGGTTCTGTGCTCGACATCACGTACAACGCAATGCCGATTGCCATTCTCGATGTGAGCGCGAGTGCGCACATGCCTGATTGCCTCGAAATGCCCTATCGCCCGATGATTCGCGGGAGTGCCGAGCCGGGCGTGCTGCCTTATAGCTATCGCTTTGGCGCGCCGACATGCCTTGCGGGCGATGTGATTGGCGATTATAGCTTTGAAACGGCGATTGAGATTGGCGATGAGGTGATTTTCGAGGACATGATTCATTATACGATTGTGAAAAACAACACCTTCAACGGAATCCCGCTACCTTCGATTGGCATGTTGCGCAGCGATGGCAGCTTCAAGCTCTTGCGCGAGTTTGGGTATGAGCATTATAAAGAGAGAAATAGCTAAGGAGAGACAATGCAGATTGTGTAT
>CAMXAV010000097.1 GCA_947179285.1 uncultured Helicobacter sp. | reverse complement strand
GCCTCTTTGTTGTGCAATTTGCTCCGCAATCGCGCGATATGTTGTCGTTGTGCCATACGGAATCGTGCGCAAAATCTCCCACACCTCGTGGCAAAACGGCGAGCCTTGCGCGCAAAGCGGGGGCAGCGGCTTGATTCTACTTGCAAAATAGCCTTCAAGCCACGCGCATGTTTGCGCAATAATCGGTGGCAGCGCCTTGACGCACGATTCCACACCGATTGCCTCGCTGTTTTCGCCAAACCAAAGCCCCGTGAGCCGCCCCTCTTGTTCTGTGAGCAACAGCTTGCCAACGGGCGAATCGGCGCAAAAAACGGGCGCAGACGCGGGATTCATCGCCTATTTTTTGGGCGCTTCTTCTGTTTTTTCGGCGGCTTTTGGAATCACGAAGCGCTCCTCGGCGAGCTTGTCCATCAGCACGAATAGCTCGGCGCTCGATTGCTCCATTGTCGTGAGGCACTCTATCGCTTGTTGCAAGTTGCCCGCTTTTATCGCGTCAAGCGCCGCTTGGGCGTTGTTATGCACGCCTGCGTGGAAGGGGTCAATCGCCTTGAAGTGTTCGCTATCGGCGAGGGTCTCTTGCGCTGGTCCAAAATACCATTTACCAAAGCGGCAAGCAGTGTGCTTGGGCAGCGGGTTGGCGAAGTTTTGGTGCGAAGCCATATTGTAGGCATTGTTTTTGAAGAGGATATGGTCGACCATGATGAGGTTCAAGAACAAGCGATTCTTGATGCTCTCGACAGATTGGCTCATCTGCCCTGTTTGGCGGTTCAAATCAACGAGCGATTCTTCAAACGAGTGCATCGAGGCATTGAACGATTCAATATGCTCTTGCATTTCCTCGCTGTTGCTGTAAATATCGCCGCTGTCTTGCTGCAAAATCTGAATCGAGGCGCGAATCTCGCTCGTTGCCTTTTGTGTGCGTTCAGCGAGCTTGCGCACCTCTTCTGCCACAACGGCAAAACCGCGCCCTTGTTCGCCCGCGCGCGCGGCTTCAATCGCGGCGTTGAGCGCGAGAAGGTTCGTTTGGTCGGAGATGTCGTTAATCAAATCGATAATCGAGTTGATTTCCGAACTGCGCGTGAGCAGCATTTTTGTCGCGTCATTGTTGGCGGCGATAAGCCCTGTGAGCGTATCGAGATTATGAATCACGCCCTCGATGTCGGCACGGCGCTCGTTTGTCGTTATTGCGGCGTTGTTCACAAAGATGCTGATGTCGCCGAGCCTCTGCACGCTCGTTTGGAACTTGTCTTGCATATATGTCAGCTGCTCGCGGTTCTTGTTCACCCGCGTGAGCGTGATGGCGAAATGCTCGCCTTTTTCGCCCTGCGCCTTCTGCGACAACGCGGCAAGAGAGTCGTTGATTTGCTGCGTGCTCGCGGCAAACAGCGGCAAGCGCCCCTCTGTCTCAATCGGCGCAAAGGCTTCTGTGCCGCAATTTTGAACCGCCCCAACAACGGCTGCATTGTGGCTCTCAAAGCCGTCAAGAAGGGCATTGAGCAAAGAATCGACACCCCCTGTCTTTCCGTCCTCAATCTTCGCGCGCGCTTGCGAATCGCCCTTGATGATTGCAGCAAGCGTGCCATGCAAATGCCCAAGCTTCGCATGCGCTTTTTGCAACATTATCCCCAACGCAATCGCACAAACGCCCACTATAACCAACAAAATAACTAAACTAATGAGCAACATTTTTTTGCCTCCGAAACGTACTGCTAAGGAGTTATTGTAGCACAAACAATAATATTTTGTGATATCTTTGCCGCGATTTTTTTAACCGAAATGGGGCTTTTTCTTGGTATGATTCCATATTTCGCAAAAGAGGTGCGCCTTGAGAATCTTGCTGGCTGTGTTTGCATGCATATCATTACTAGGCTGCGTGCAGATTCGCGATGAGAAGCTGCCGCAAAAGGCTGTGCAGCTGCCTCAAGAACTTTACGAAAGCCTCAAGACGGCGCGAGTGCAAAGCTATTTTGTCGATTATACGCGCATGCGTAAGAGCTTCAATGTCCTTTGCGAGCGCGATTCTCTGCCCCTCATCGAAATCGAGCCGCCCGAACTTTCCGTGCCACTCGAAAAGATTCATCGCAATATCGCGCTAAACACGCACAACACAGACGCGCTCGAGCCGCTGCCAAACGCCTATTGGGCAGAGCCGCTAGAGCTCATGCTGCAAAAGCATTTCGCCCGAATCTTGCCGCGCGCATGCTACCGCACAACGCGCCTTGCGAGCGAGGACGCGGACTATCGGCTGCTTTCGCATGTGCATGACTTTAGCATTTTTGCAGACGCAAACGACAATGGGCTTCGCGGGGTCGTTGAGATGGAGTTTTGGCTGCTTGCGCCCAAAAGCGGCGAGGTGATGCGCTGGCGCTTGAGCGCGCAACAAGACATCGGCGCGCCTTATGACACCAAAGCCGCTGTGGAGAGCATCAACAAGGCTTTTAGCCGCGTTGTCGAATCGAATTTCATGCAGCTCGCGGCGATTGTGCAAGAGCAGGAGAGGTGATGCGATTCTATGTGAGCATTGGCGATATAAATGGAATCTCCACAGAGATTGCGTTGCGCTCCGTTGCGCGTTTGCATGCGGTTGGCATGCATGATGTTGTGTATGGAATCGATTCTGCCTTGCTCGATTCTGCGCGCGATTTGCTCGGCATGCCGCATGATTTTGCGCATGGGTTGCAAGCATGTACGCTCGCCGCGCTCGACTTGCGCGAGGATTTTGTGCGCATGTTTCCGCATGCGCCCTCGCTGCAAATCATGCATGCTCTCGCGCCCATTGCGCTGCCCACAATCTGCGCGGGCGAAGTCAGCGCGAGCGCGGGGCTGTATGCGTGCAAGAGTTTTTTGTATGGAATCATGCAAGCCAAGCGCGGCGAGGTGGCGGCGCTGCTGACACTGCCTGTGCATAAGCGCGCGTGGAGCGAGGCGCAAATCGCCTTTGCGGGGCATACGGAGCTCTTGCGCGCGCTATTTGATGTCGATATTATCATGGTTTTGGGCTGCGAGGCGATGATGGTGGCGCTCTACACCGACCATATCCCGCTAAACGCGGTGAGCGCACGCGTGCTCGAGGGCGGCGGGGGCAGGCTCGCCGATTTTTTGTTGCGCCTTGCGCAAAGCCCCCTTGCGGCGCGCGAAATCGCCGTGCTGGGGCTCAATCCGCATGCTGGCGATGGCGGCTGCATTGGCAGCGAAGATTCCACAATCGCCACTGCGATTGGGCGCGCGAACAGCACATTAGCACGCGATGTTTTCGTGGGTCCGCTCGTGCCCGATGTCGCCTTTGCGCCCAAAATGCGCGCGCGATTCCAAACTTTTGTGGCGATGTATCATGACCAAGGGCTGATTCCGCTCAAGGCGCTGCATTTTGAACAAAGCGTGCAAATTAGCATAGGGCTGCCCATTGTGCGCGTGAGCGTCGACCACGGGACGGCGTTTGACATCGCATACAAAAACCAAAACCCATCAATCTTGAGCTTTATCAATTCTTTTTTGGTTGCGGAAAAATTAGTAAAAAAGGAGGAATTGCGATGAGTGAAAATGAGACAGAATCGATTCAGGCATTGCAACAAGAGCTTGCACAAAAACAAAGCGAAATCGAGCAGCTGCGCGAGCAAGTCGCCGCGCTGCAAGAGAGCGAGCGCGTTTTGCGCCAGAGGCTACGCGACACGGAATCGGTGGCAACGGACTTGCGCAATGTGAGCTCATCGGTGAATGATTTGATGAATCTCTTTATGGATTCGCCCAAGCGCTTTGAGCAAAACGAGCAGCTGCCGCCATCGAGCGCGTTTTTGGAATCTGTCGAGTTGCAAAACGACAAGGAGCTTTTGTTTGGCATCAATATCAAGCAAGAGTTTTTGCAGCAGAGCAGCGCGAGCACAATTAAATATTATCTTTTTGCTTGCCAATGCACCGTGCGTGAAGAATTTGAGATTGTGAATCTCAAGATTGAGACTAAAGAACAGCTCGCGCTCGTTGCCGAGGCGTTTGCACAATATGTCCGCCTAACATCGCTTAGCGAAGGCAACGATTTGCAAGGCATTGTCGAGGCGCTGGGCGCAACGATTCTCGAATCGCCGATGCTCAAATATTATGGCGACAAAACTGCTGAACGTTATTTTCATGAATTTGTGCAGGCATATAGTAGAGAACCTGAGCATTAAGGAGAACAAA
>CAMXAV010000096.1 GCA_947179285.1 uncultured Helicobacter sp. | reverse complement strand
AATGCCGCCCCATGAGCAAATTAAACTTTTGGTCTGTGCCGCCAAATTCGACATCACAATGCAACGCAACGCTGTCATAGCCCTGCATGAGCGGGTACATAAACTCGACAATCGAAATCGGCGCGTTCGCGCGCATGCGCTTCTCGAAATCATCGCGCTCGAGCATGCGCGCAACAGAAAACTTGGCACACAACGTGAGCACATCCTCAAGCCGCAAGTTTGCGAGCCATTCAGAATTGAATCGCACTTGCGTTTTTTTGGGGTCAAGAATCTTGAACACCTGCTGTTCGTAGGTTTTTGCGTTTTGCAGCACTTCATCGCGCGAAAGCGGCTTGCGCGTTTGGGTCTTGCCGCTTGGGTCGCCGATTGTCGCGGTGAAATCGCCAATCAAAAACACGACTTTCGCGCCATATTTTTGGAAGGTTGCCATTTTTTGCAACACAACGGTGTGCCCCAAATGCAGGTCGGGCGCTGTGGGGTCGAAGCCCGTTTTGAGGATAAATTCTGTGCCGTCTTTTTGGTAGCGCTCAATCAAGAAACGAATCTGCTCGAGCCCGATAACCTCGCTCACTCCGCGCGTTATTTCCTGCATAATGGTTTCTATGTGCATTGGCTTTCCTTGCTAGTTATTGCTGTATGCGTCTTTGAGATTATAAATATCGATAATGCGAAATCGCTCCAAAAGGCTGCGCAACGATTTGATGTCGTAATTATAGCACTCGATATGAATCTCGCAATGCGGATTGCTGCTGCCCAAATCGACACTCAAAATATCAATATCATACCGAACAAGGAACTGCAAAAATTCAACAAGCATTGTTTTGGGTTTTTCAAAAGCAACAATAATAACAAAATTTTCCATAATAATGGCAATCCACGCGGCAAAGAGCATTTTGCCGCCGCGGTGAATCTCGCCATAGGCGCGTTCGCAAAGCTTGTGATGCACAAACGCCTTGCTGCCGCTTTTGAACGCGATGATTTCATCGCCAAGCTTGGGGTGGCAGCAATAATCAAACAGCACCTCGCTAATATTGAAGTTCGAGAGAATGCGCAAACTCTCGAATGTGTATTCCTTGAGCTTGAGCACGCGGATTTTGAGAAAGGTAAAAAAGCTCGCCTCTTTGCGAATCGCGTTTTCAATGCGGTTTGTGAGCTCTTGTAGATAGGTCTCATCGGTACAGACGCGGTGAATCGAGCTTTCGAGATTTGCGTCTTTGACAAACGCGATGATTTCATCGGGCGTTTTGCCAAAAATCGTTGCCATGATGTTGTAGGCGCTCTGCCGCTCGACTTCTTTAATTTTTGTTGCGGTGTTGGTGCGAATCTGATGTTTCGCCTTCGAGGTCTTGACAGCATCGAGCCAGCTATACCGCACAACGGGTTGGGGCGATGTGATGATACGCACAATATCGCCGCTGCGCAAGGTTGTGAGCAGCGAGGTTTGTTGGTTGTTCACAAACGCCTTTTGGGCATGGTTGCCGATGTCGGTATGCACAGCATAGGCAAAGTCGAGCACCACAGCGCCCACAGGCAGCGCATAGGTATCGCCTTCGGGTGAGAAAATCACGATGTCTTCTTGATACAAATCATTCTTGGCAAGCTCATAAAATTCCTCAATCGTGTTGTTCTGAAATTGTAAATCGTTGAGCCAGCCAAGTGAGGGCGTGAGCACGCCGCCAGCCTTATATTTCCAATGCGCCGCAATGCCATATTCTGCGCCTTTGTGCATGTCTTCGGTGCGAATCTGCACTTCATAAATCAACGAATTATCAAAAATGGTCGTGTGGATTGTTTGGTAGCCATTCTCTTTGGGCAGCGCGATATAGTCTTTGAAGCGCGAGAGAATCGGCTTGAACTCGAGGTGGATAATGCCCAAAATCTTGTAGCAATCCAGCGCGCTTTGGGCGATGATTCTTAGCGCGAGCAAGTCGAGCACTTCTTCAATCGAAATGCCCTTGCGCTGCATTTTGAGATAGGTCGAATAGCGGCGCTTAATGCGGCTCATCAGCCGAAAGTTGCCTTCGGGGATTCCGTTGCTCACGAGTAGAATCTTGACTTTCGACAAAAATGTGTTCAGCTTGAGCTGCATTTCTTGGTCATGTTCTTTATAATAATCATTGATATTGGCGTATTCTTCGGGGAAAATATAGCGAAAGCTATAATCCTCGAGCTCGTTTTTGATAGACGAGATTCCGAGCCGATGCGCAATCGGTGCATAGACGACAAGCGTTTCTTCAGAGATACGAATCTGCTTGTTGGGCGGCAATGCCTCAAGGGTCGTCATGTTGTGGTAGCGGTCGCAGAGCTTTATCACCAATGCGCGAATGTCTTTCACAGAGGCAATCAGCATCTTGCGGAACGTGAGCGCCGCTGTGATGAGCTTGCGGTTTGAGCTCGCAGGCGGCAGCTCCTCTTCGCGAATCTCGACAATCTTTGTGAGCGAATCGACAAGCCTCGCGACATCTTCGCCAAAATGCGTTGCGATGTCTTCGCGCGTGGCGTCTGTGTCCTCGACAACATCATGCAACAACGCGGCGCAAATCATCGATTCATCGCCGCCATAATACGCCACCACGCACGAGACAAGAATCGGGTGCGTGATGTACGGACCGCCATCTTTGCGAAACTGCCCTTCGTGGGCTTTTGTCGCATAATCAAGCGCGCTTAAGATAGTGTCGCTCGCTCCATTTGTGAGCCTCTTGAGCAGATTCTGCGCTTTTTCTGGAGTGTTAATCGTTTTGAGTTCGGTGAAAAATTCAAGGCTGCTAGAATTCTCTGCCATTATTCTCTAAAACTCCAATCTTCCCTTCGGCAATCTCTTGCAGGGCAATATCGGGGAGTTTGTGAATCCGCACATCGAGATTCACAAGAGGCTTTGCGCCCTTGCTCAATTCTTCGACACGAGCAAAGATGATGTTTGAGAGCAAATAGCGGTCGTTATCGACACGTTGCAATGCCTTTGAGGCGACTTCTTCGATTCTTCTCATTCTTTCTCCTTATCAGGCTGCACAATCGAGCATGCGCTTCTGTCGCCCAAGATGATGTTTTTGATGTTCCCCGATTTAAACATATTGCAAACAACAATCGGCAACGCATTGTCTTTTGCAAGCGCAATCGCCGTGTCGTCCATTACTCTAATGTTGTCCAAAAGTGCGCGGTCGTAGCTCAATGTGTCGAGCTTCTTGGCATCGGCGAATTGGTTGGGGTCTTTGTCGTAGATTCCATCAACCTTTGTTGCCTTGATAATCACATCAGCGCCAATCTCGACAGCGCGCAGTGTCGCCGCTGTGTCGGTCGTGAAGAATGGATTGCCCGTGCCAGCGGCAAAGATGACGATGCGCCCCTTCTCGAGATGTCGCACGGCGCGGCGGTAGATATAGGCTTCGCAGACTTCTTGAATCTCAATCGCGCTTTGCACGCGCACAAAAAGCCCGAGATGTTCGAGCGCCTCTTGCACGGCGATTGCGTTAATGACTGTCGCGAGCATGCCCATATAATCGCCGCTCGTGCGCCCGATGACGCCCGTCTTTGAGGCGCTGATTCCACGAACGATATTGCCGCCGCCGATGACGATTCCAATCTCGATGTTTTCGCGATAGACATCTTGAATCTCGGACGCAATATATTCGAGAATCCCCGTGTTGATTCCAAACCCATTCTCGCCCGCGAGGGCTTCGCCAGAAAACTTAATCAGCACCCTTTTGTAGGGCTTGTTAGAGATTTCGTTCACGCATCTTCCTTGCAATAATTTGCACGGATTCTACCCAAAAGCGACTTAAAATTAGAAATGCGAGAGCGTGAAAGGATTGATAATGGCACTCGCCGAACCATTTGTGGCGTGGTAGATGATTGTGTGGTGCGCCTTTGCATAGGCGAGCATCACCAATTCTTGCAGCGCGGGCTGCGTGCTTGGCGTAAACCACGCATTGTTGCTAATCGCAATCATAAACTCGGGATTGCCGCGGAACATCTTCTCGCTTGTCGCCTCATAGCAAATGGCGCTGCGGAATCGCCATTCGTCAATCTCGAAATCAATCGGCGCAAAGTTTGCGGGCTTGGCGAACTCGCCCTTGCCAAGCTGCTCGTTGAGCCAATTTTTGAGCTTTTGCGGCAGCGGCATTGTCTCGCCAAATGGGACAAGCAATTGTTTGTCGACAAATTGGAACGAGCCATCGGCGAAAATATAGCTAGAATTATACATTTTGCTGC
>CAMXAV010000095.1 GCA_947179285.1 uncultured Helicobacter sp. | reverse complement strand
GCACCTCGTCTGCCACAACGGCAAAGCCGCGCCCGTGCTCGCCCGCGCGCGCCGCTTCAATCGCCGCGTTGAGTGCAAGCAAGTTTGTTTGGTCTGTAATGTCCTTAATCAGCAACACAAAGGCATCGATTTCTTTAATGCGATTCATAAAAAGCGCAAACGATTGTGATGTCTCCTCCATCATCGAGGCGAGTTTCTCGAAATTGCCCATAATCGCCTGCACATTTTGCATGCCACTATTTGAAGAATCGGAAATATGCTGCGTCTCTTCAGATGTCTTATCCATTGTTTGAATGACGCTATCGAGATTAATCGAAATATGCCGCAAGTCTTTATTGAGACTCAACGAACTCTGTTTTGAGATTTGGTTAATCACAATCCCTTTTGCGCCGAGTTTATCCGATTCTTCAATCGCTTCTGTGGCTTTATTAATCAATCGAGCCACATGCGAAAAATTGCCCTGCAAACAATCGGCATTGATTTTGCGAGCATAACGTTTTTGGCTCGCCGCCGTGATTGCCGAAGAGCCTCCACGCACAAATGATTCGACTTGGTCGGCTAAATCATTAATCGTCCATGAAAGATTGCCTAGCGCTCCATTGTCTTGGATATGTGTAATCCTCGATTCCAAGTCTCCAAGCGAAAGCTGCCTCACGCAGTGCGTGATTTCTTTGATATACGCATCGCGCCTCATTCCAGCAAGCAATGTAATGCCACACATAATAATGCCCGCAACGAAAACAGCAAATTCCAAAAGAACATGAATATCGAGCAATTCAATCACGAAGAGCAAAATAAAAATGCCAATGAAACAAACGAGGGCATATCGCGAATATCTATAAAGATAATATGAATTCTTCATAACTCACTCCTTTTTCTGCTAAAATTTGTTCTAGTCTCTCGCGGCTCTTTTGGATTCCTCCAGATTGCTCGAGATTCACAAGCTCTTTATAGAGTGTGCCCATCGTTTGCTTGGCTTGTTCTGAAGGCTTTAAGCGGATAGAATGATACCCCACAATCTCGCCCTTGCCATTATACGAAGGCGTTACAAAGGCTTTCACCCAATAAAACGAACCATCTTTCGAGAGGTTTTTCACATACGCCACAATCTCTCTGCCGTTTGATACATAATCCCACAAGAACTTGAAAATGACTTTGGGCATATCGGGGTGGCGCACAATATTGTGCGGCTGCCCCAAAAGCTCTCTTTCGGTATAGCCCGAAAGCTCGATAAAGATTCGATTCCCATAGAGAATCTTACCCTTCAAATCTGTTTTAGAAATGATAACCGCTTTATCATCAAATTGCCTCTCTTGCAGAGTCGGTTTTGGCTTGTTCATTCATTTGCCTTATAAAAAAAATCAATCCCATTATTCCTAAACAATTTTTCAAAAAACAATGGAAACAAACGAAGCAAAAGTGTAGCGACAAATTGTCAATGAATTGTCAAGATTCTTTTAATTCATTCAATCTAATTTGATAATGATTCACCTCATCAATCACATTTCCCAATCTTGCTTATATGGTATCCATCATCATCACATGCACAACCACATGCGCGGCGATTTCGCAGCTTTGCCAAGCGGCATATTGCGCGCCACACCGCGCATGCAACGAGCCGTTTGGATTCCAAACATGATTTTAAACAAAATATGCTAGAATCGCCACAAGCTCATATTCTGCAAAAGGAGCACAATGGCAAAATGGAATCTCTCTGCCCTATTCACGGACGCTGCGGACTTGCAGGCTTGCAAAACTCAAGTTTTGCAAGCAGCAAAGACATTTGAACAGACCTATAAAAACAAGCTCGCGACCTTGAGCTGCGAGGAGTTTGCGGCGGCTCTTGCGCAATACGAAAGCATTGTCGAATCCATAAGCCGCGTGTTGAGCTATGCCTATCTTTGTTTCGCGAGCGACACAACGCAAGGCGCGCTCTACTCGTCTTGCGAGCTCGAAATGAACGCGGTGAGCGAGCACATCTTGTTTTTCGACATCGAATATGGCAGCCTCGAATCCAAGCTCGCCCAAAAGCTCGCGCCCGCAAGCCATGCATACTATCTTGCGCGCGTGCATGAAAACCGCCAACACTTGCGCACGCTTTTAGAAGAAAATATCATGCTGAAGCTCTCGCCCGTTGGCGCAAACGCGTTCTCGCGGCTCTTTAGCGAGCATTTCAGCCGTTTGCGTTTCAAGCTCGAGGGCGCGTCTTATACCGAAGAAGAGATTCTAAGCAAGCTCTACCACCCCAAACGCAAAAAGCGCAAGCTCGCCGCGCGCGCGCTCACAAAGGTTTTGCGCAAAGAATTGCCATTGCTCACCTATATTTTTAACACCATCAAAAAAGAATGGGCGATTGTGCAAGAGTTGCGGCACTACAAAACCCCCGAAGAATCGCGGCATATCGACAACCAAACGACACAAAAAAGCGTGGATTGCATGCTCGAAGTCATCAACGAAAACATGGGCATTGTTGCCGAATATTATGCGCTCAAAAAGTCGCTGATGGGCGTGAAAAAGCTCTATGACTACGACCGCTACGCGCCGCTTGAGCAAGAAAATAGCCATTTTGAGTACGAAGACGCGCAAAAAATGGTGCAGCAGAGTTTGCAGAGTTTTTGCCCGATGTTTGGCGCAATCGCGCAACGTGCGTTTGACGAAGGCTGGATAGATTCACACCCGCGCGCAAACAAGCAAAGCGGCGCATTTAGCCACCCAACGGTGCCATGCGCGCACCCATTTGTGTTGCTCAACTTCACAAACTCGCGGCGCGATGTCTTCACAATGGCGCATGAGCTCGGGCATGCCATTCACCAAGAGCTTTCGCGTTCTGTGGGCTGCCTCAACGCCGATACGCCGCTCACAACGTCTGAAACCGCCTCGGTGTTTGCCGAAATGCTGCTATTTGAATCGATGAAATCGACCTTGCATGGCAAGGATAGAATCGCGCTCTATGCCAACAAGCTCGAAGACGTCTTTGCCACACTCTTTCGGCAGGCGGTTTTTACGAACTTCGAGCGCAAAATCCACGACCAAGTGGGCGAGATTCCGTCTGAAATCATCAGCAAGATTTGGCAGCAAGAAAACCAAAAAATGTTCGGCGATAGCGTGATTCTCTCGGACGATTATGCACTATGGTGGAGCTATATCCCGCATTTTATCCACAGCCCGTTCTATTGCTATGCGTATAGCTATGGGCAGCTGCTTGTGATGGCGCTCTTTGGGCTCTATCGCCAGCAAAAAGACAGCTTCGTGCCGCGCTATCTTGAGTTTTTGCGCAGTGGGGGCAGCAAAGCGCCAAAAGAACTCGTTGGGCTGTTTGGATTCGACATCGAGAGTCGCGCGTTTTGGGAGCTCGGAATCGCCGAAATCAAGCTGCTCATAGACGAGCTGCGCCAATCCTTAGACGCATGCGAAAGAGGAAACGACAATGAACAATAAAATCGTCAGCGCCGAGCTCGCGCAAGACAGAGCCTTTGCCGCCCTGCTTCAACAGCATGCAAAAGACATCATCAAACATCTCATCAAACGTGGCGTTGTCTTTTCGATTCTATGCAATGTCCCAAAACTCTCGTTCAATCCAATGCTCGATGTGCTAGAGAATCTGCTGCAATTCAGCGTCTTTGTCTTGGCGGGCTATACCTTCGAGAGTATCGAGGTTGGCGAGGATTTCTTGCAATTTGAGGCGGGCTTTGGCAAAGACAACGAAGGCAGCTTCGTCCATGTGCCCTTCTCGGCGATTGTGCAAATCTCGCTATGCAGCGACACAAACCTCCAAGAAAATGTCATTTTCACAAACATTTTCGCGACACTAGACGACACCGCAAACAAGGGCATCGCCGATTCGATGCGCGCCTTTTTGCAAAACCCCGAAAACCAACATCTGAAACAATAAGGAGCATGCATGCACGAGCAAATCCAACTCGAAATCGTTCGATTCGACATCAAAAAAGATTATCTCCCCTACACGCACAGAGAAAATGTGATTCTTGACGAAGCAGAGCCGCTATCGGCACTCTTTGCCCTGCTCGATTCACGTCTGCTCCAATTTGGCTACAACAAGCACCGCATACAAGTCAGAATCAACGATATTTTGGTGCATAAAGATATGAGCATCGGCGCACTCTGCGAGCGCTTTGGTCGCGAGTGGCGGCTCGAATCGTATGCGCCCAAAGCCACAGCGCATGATTTGCTTGTCAACACCGAGCTCTTGAGCGCGCCGCTTGCGCTCGTGCGCGAGGTTTGCCCTGTGAGCAGCGAGGAGGAGCAACTCTTTTTGAG
>CAMXAV010000094.1 GCA_947179285.1 uncultured Helicobacter sp. | reverse complement strand
AAGAAGGCAAGCTCACGCATGGCAAACGGCTCTTGCTCGATGCGCTTGGCGGCGGGCTCACGTGGGGCTCGGCGATTGTGCATTTCGCGGGCACATAAACTTGTTCGCACGCATCGAATCTGCCTTTGGCGCGGCGAGCTTCGATTTGTTTGTCGCGAGTTTTGAGAATCTCTATGACGACTTTTTGTGCGGCACAACGCGCCCAACGCACGAGCGCGCGCCGCTTCGTGGCGAAAACTTTTGCGAGGCATTTACGCATTTTTGGAATCTCCGCTTTGTCGAGGCGCGCAAGATTCGCCGCCCGGCGCACACAAAGAGCGCGCAAGCGCTCGCGAAGATTCTGCACTCTGTCGCGCATATCGAGATGAGCGCCATTGTGCTTGCGCTCGATTCTGCCTATCGCTTCCGCGAGCTTCCGCACGGCTTCTATGCCGATTGGCTCGAGGTCGCGCGCGATGAAATTGCGCATTTCAAGAGAATCTGCGCCCTACTCTCCGAGCTTGGCTTCGCGTTTGGCGATTTTGCCGTGCATGACGAACTCTTCGCCGCGCTTTGCTGCACGCAAGATTCTCTCGAGCTGCGCATGGGCGTTGTGCACAGGGGGCTCGAGGCGCGCGGGCTAGACGCAAACCCGTTTGTGCAGCGCAAGCTTGCCGACACAGAGCATGCGCTGAAAGGCGCAATTCGCGACACAATGGACATCATCTTGTGCGATGAAATCGGCCATGTACACAAAGGCGATGTTTGGTGGAAAAGTTGCGCAACGCGCCCATTTTTGCAGCTTTGTAAGAGTTTTCGCTTTCGCCTCGCGGGCAAGATTTTAAACGAATCTGCGCGCCTTTCTGCGGGCTTTAGCGAGAGCGAAATCAACGAGTTGCGAGGTTTCTACTCTCAAAAGCAGAATCCCCGCGAGCGGCGATTATAGCTTCCCGCCCTCAATCACAATATCATCAGCCTTGATGTCGTCTGTGAAATGCGCCTTGAGCGTTGTGTCATAAGCCTTGTGGAAAAACTGCTCCTCGGCAAGCCGCAATATCAAATCATCGATGAATTGCCTAAGCTCGGCATTGCCTTTTTGCACGGCGGCGGCAATCACGTCTTGGTTGCCAAGCTCCTTAATCGCAACCCTGAATCGGGGATTCTCCTTGACCCATGCAAATAGCAAGGTATTGTCATGCGCGAGCGCATCGCCCCTGCCATCGAGCAGCGCGGCGAAGGCTTCGGTGTTTTGGTCATACTTGAGCATATTGACATCGGGATAGTTCTTGGTGAAAAACGCATCGGCTGTCGTGCCCTTATTCACAATCAATGTCTTGCCCTGCAACTGCTCGGGGTTTGCGAGCTCGACATCTTGCAAAACGGCAACGCCGAGCGCGACTTTCATATAAGGCAATGTGAAATCGACCTGCTCGGCGCGCTCGGGCGTTTTGGTGAAGTTTGCCAAGATAATATCGACTTTATCCGAGCGCAAAAACTCCACGCGATTCGCCGCCTCGACAAGCACGAACTCGACCTTGCTTGAATCGCCGAAAATCTCTTGCGCAATGCGCTTGGCAAACGCGACATCATAGCCAGCATTTGCGCCATTCTTGTCGATATAGCCAAATGGCGGCTTGTCGCCAAAAACGCCGATTCGCACAACGCCCTTTTGTTGCAAAGCCACAACGGCGGCGTTGGGCAAGGCAGAGGCAGAATCTGTGGCAGATTCGGCAGGCTGCGCCTCCTCTGCATTGTCTGCGTTTTCTGCGTTCTCTTGGCTCACCGTAATGGTCTCGGTTGTCGTAACGACTACATCGCCATCGCTTGTGTCTGTGTCCATCGTGGTTGTTTGCGTGCTCTCAACAACAACAGAATCGCCCTCTATGCAATCGGTTGTGCAATCTGCGCTCGCGCTTTGCTCTGCTGCTGCGTTTGTGATGTTTTGCTCAACCTGCGCAGGGCGCGATTCTGTGGGCTGCGATTTCTTCTCGCACGAGGCAACAAAAAAGCCGAGAAACACGGCGAGAATGATGATGGAAAAATACGAAAAGACTGATGAGACGGGTTTCAAGAAAGCTCCTTTGAATGATTTAAAAACGTTGCAATACTAACGCAACAACCTAAATAAAAAGAAAATCAGCGCAAGGAAACCGATTATTTATAGGCAAAAAGATTGAGAAACTTCTGCGCCCGCTCGGTCTTTGGGCGCACAAAAAATTCTTCGGGGTCTGCAACCTCGACAATCTCGCCCTTGTCCATAAACACAATACGGTTTGCCACAGCGCGCGCAAAGCCCATTTCATGCGTAACGATGAGCATGCTCATGCCCTCGCGCTTGAGCCCTAGAATCACATCGAGAACCTCGCGTACAATCTCGGGGTCGAGCGCGGCGGTTACCTCATCAAACAACATCAGCTTGGGGTTCATGCACAAACTCCGCACAATCGCGATTCGCTGCTTCTGCCCGCCGCTAAGCTCGCTTGAATAGGCATGCAGCTTGTCGCTAAGCCCCACTTTGGCGAGCCACGCGCGCGCCTCTGCCTCGACTTCATCGCGCTTGCGTTTTTGCACTTTCATGGGTCCTAAAAGCAGATTATCGAGCACATTCAGGTGCTCAAACAGCTCGTATGACTGAAACACCATGCCCACCTTTTGGCGGATTCTGCGCCAATCTTTGAAACGTGAATCGATTGGTTCGCCATCGATTCTAAGGCTGCCGCTCTCGAAATGTTCGAGCCCATTGACGCAACGCAACAACGTGCTTTTGCCACAGCCGCTTGGACCAAGCAGCACCACGACTTCTTGCTGCCCCACACAAAGGCTAATGTCGCGGAGCGCGTGGAATGCGCCATAGTGTTTGTGGAGATTCTCAATTTGCAAAATCAAATTTTCCATTTTCGTTCCAATCGTTTTGAATACAAACTCACAGGATAGCATAGCAAAAAATACAACCAAAAGATGATGCCATAAATAAGAATCGGCGCATAGTTTTCATAGCGATAGAGCTCGATGATTTGTTGCCCAACCTTGAGCAGCTCGACAACGCCGATGAGAAAGGCAAAGGGCGTGCTTTTGAGCAGGCGCGTAAAGAGGTTGATTGTCGCGGGAATGAGCCGCAAAAGCGCCTGCGGAGCGACAACAAACACGAAAATTTGCGTGCGGCTTAGCGCGAGCGCGAGCGCGGCTTGGGTTTGATGCAACGGAATGCTCGAAAGCGCGGCGCGCACGAGGTCCATCATCTCGAAGCTGCCCCAAATGCTAAAGACGATGATTGTCGCGCCCACATTGCTAAGGTTGAGCCCAAACCAGCGCGAAAAGCCGAAATACATCACGAAAAGCCACACAATGGGCGGCATCACGCGGATAAACTCGAGGCAGATTCGCAACACGGCGCGAACAATCGGGCTGCCCGCCCACGCAGCAAAGCCGAGCACAAAGCCGCAAACAAGCGAAACAGCCATGCTCACGAGCGTGATAAAAAGCGTCAGATAGAGCCCATCAAAGAGGCGCAAGAGCGTTGCGGTGTTTAGAATCTCAAGCACGTGCGAGCCTTTTTTCGAGCCGCGCCAAGAAGATTGAAAGCGGCAGAATCATCACGAGATAGCACAAAAAGAGCAGCAGCAAGAGTTCATCGGTCTTGTAATAAATGCTGTTGAGCTCGGTCATTTTATAGACGACATCGCCAAGCGCGATGATACTCACGACCGATGTTTCTTTGAGCAAGAAGATGATGTTGGCGCTCAAGCTTGGCATCGCCACCGCAAGCGCTTGTGGCGCAATCACATAGCGCAGATTCTGCCATTCAGAAAGCCCAAGCGACATGCCGCTTTGAATCTGCGCATGCCGCACGGCTTCGAGCCCCGAACGCAGCGATTCTGCCATATACGAGCCGCCAAGAAAGCTAAGCCCAATCACAGCGCATGTGAATGACGAAAGCGCGATTCCAAGCTTTGGGAGTCCATAATACAAGAAAAAGAGCTGAATAAGCAGCGGCGTGTTGCGCGAAAGCTCGATGTAGAATCGACAGCAGCGGCTTAGAAAGGGGCGCTTGAAATGCAGCAGCAACACGCAAAGAATGCCGATGGCAACCGAGAAAAAGACGCCAAGCGCCGTGAGCCACAATGTGAGCGCGATTCCCTTGCCAAACTCGGGCGCAAAGCGGAGCATAAATGCAAAATCCATAGCGATTCTATCCTTTGCGCCCATTGTAGCGCATTTTGGAAAATACGCACAACGCGCGCATGGCAAATCGCGACAATTTGCGCGCTCATTCATAAGACTTTTACCAAAAATACATTACAATTCGAGCGAGCAAATTATAAAAGGAGGCTAGATATGAAATTACGACTCTCTCACGCCCCCTATATCGC
>CAMXAV010000093.1 GCA_947179285.1 uncultured Helicobacter sp. | reverse complement strand
GCCCCAAAACCAATCTCCACAATTGATGTTCCACCAGCAATCACATCATTTCTAAATTCAGCAAAACCAACACTATACCCGCCCAACACACGTTCTTTTTCAGAATCTGTGAGCGCTTGCACGCCTTGCATTGTGTCTTGGAATGCGCCTTGTGTAACGTCTGCCAAGAAATCTTGCCCAGCGAATGCGGGCGCAGCAAAGAGAGCCGCGCCCATGAGAGCCTTTGCGAATGTACGTTTCATCATTTTATCCTCCTTGTGATGAAATGAATCATATTAGCACATAAGACATTAAACATTTCTGAAAATAAAAAGTTTATCAGAAATAATGCCGTACCCAAATGTAGAGTGCGGTTAAAACCGCACCTCCAAAGATAACGTCAGAAACAATGCCGCGCCAACCGCGAAGTGCGGCTTAGCCGCACCTCCAAAAATTTAAATACTAGAACTGATAGCGCACCTGCAAGCGCAAGCGATTCTGCTTTGCGTCTGCATAGCGGGGTGCGTTGTCGTCATAGCTATAATCACCATACCACAAATCCTCGAGCGTTACGCCAGCGGGGAGTTTTGGAGTTTTCTTTGCCGAAAGCATTGCATAATAGACATAAAAATGCAGCTTCTCGTTGTATTGCCAGCCAATATAGGGCGCAATCTCGGTAAAGCCGAGAATCTCGCCCGTTGCTTCGGTCTTGCGCCCGCCTTTGACATAATCAACCGCGAGCTTGAGCGCGTCTTTTTCCAAGAAATGCAAGCTCACGCTGCCATAGGCAACATGCAATCTTTGCGATTCTGTGGGGAGGTTGCCAAAGGGGCTATACCCAATGCCTGTGATGCTGTATTCGTTCCAAGCCCAGCCTGCCATCTGAAAAGTGCCCTGATTGTCGAGCGCAACAGCATAGCCGTCATTGCCCGAGCCAATATAGCCCACGCGCACGCCCAAGAGGCTCACGCGCACGCCCGCTTCGAGCGTATAGAGCGCATGGTTTTGCTCAATCTCAATGCCCGGAATGAGCGCCTGAAAGCCCGCGCCTTGCAATTGGCTAAAGGCATATTCGCCTTTAATGTGGAAGTTGGGGTGCTCATAGCCCGCGCTAAGATAGAACAAATAGTTGATGAAATCTTGAACGCCAAGATAGAGCGCTTGGGCGTTGAAGCCGTCTATGTTTGCTTTTGCGCCAAGCTGATGGTAGTTTTTGCTAATCGTATCTTGCCCCGCGCCAAATGGCAAAGCCATTGCGCCATCATCGAGCGAGAAAGTATCGCTTATGCCAGCGTGCAAGACGACACCAGGCGCGTCATGGCTCTCGAACCACAAACCATTAATGCGGTCATCGAGAGGGTCATGCACGGGCGTGTCGATGCGCGATTTGCCCGCGCGAATGAAACTTTGCGTGGAGGGAATGCTATATTTGAGATAATAGCTATTCACGCCGAATTTGCCGTCTTCGCCCGCGCCAAGCCCGTTGCCCAAGACATCGCCCGAATTGGCGACATAGTTTTTCCAATATTGCGCGCCAAGAGTTGCGCTAAAGCCCTGCACCTCGGGCGTGGTGAAGTCGACGTTGATGCGCCACTGCTGCGCCGCGCCCTGCCCATACGAGCTTGCGTACGTGCTGCCCGTTCCGTTGTTGCCGTTTGTGAAGTCATAAGCTTCCACACGCGTGTCGGTGAGACGATAGCGCAAGAAGCCGCCCATCTCAATCCCTTTGACAAACTCCTCTAGATCCTGCGCATTTGCAACCGCAACACTCGATACAAGCGCACCCATGAAACACAATTGATACATCTTCATGACCCAATCCTTAAAGTGTATTTGGGGCGATTCTAGCAAAGAAGCCTTTAGCGTATTCTTAAAGACAAGACACAACAAAAAGCATTTGTTATTTCTTAAACAGAGAGGCGAGAGAGCTAATGTCAGCCTTTTCTTCGGGAATCGGCACGGCAGGAACGAGATTGTTTTGCTCGACAAGCTCAATCTCATAGCCCGTGAGCATTGTGGCAAGGCGAATGTTGATACCACTCTTGCCAATCGCCTTGGGCTTTTGTTCGCTTGGCAGCGAGACAATCGCCTTGTTGCCCTCAATCTTGACGCTCGAGATGAGCGCAGGGGCGAGCGCGCGCGCCACAAATTTTTCGCCAATCTCGGAATACTCGATACAATCGATATTTTCGTTCTTAAGCTCCTTGCTCACAGCGTTAATGCGCACGCCGCGCACGCCAACGGTTGCGCCAATCGGGTCAATCTTTGGGTTTGCAGAGCTAATCGCAATCTTGCTGCGCTCGCCTGGGATTCGCGCGCAGCGGTGGATTGTTACTTCGTTGTCGTGAATCTCGGGCACTTCGAGCCGCAACAATTCCTCGAGAAACTTCGGCGTTGTGCGCGAGAGCTCGATAAGGATTCCGTTGCGATTGTCCATCGAGACAAACTTCAAAACCGATTTCACCACGCTCCCGACATTGAATCTCTCGCCCTTAATGCGGTTGCGCATAGGCAGAACGGCGCGAATCTCATCGATTTCAACATACGTATTTTCACGTTCATCAACGCGCACGACAGTCCCCGCGACAATCTTGCCCATTTGCGATTTGTATTTTTCAAATAATTGCGTTTCGATGAGCCGTTGGATATGGTATTCGAGCTCTTTATGCAAGGTGTTGATACCATTGCGCCCGAGATTCTCGAGCTCCAAATCATAGCGCGCCTCATCGCCAATCTCAAAATTGCCGCTCAACTTTTTCGCCTCGCTCAAAGCCATATAGCATTGCTGGTCTTCTTGCAGTCGTTCATCATCGTCTGCAACAATCAGAATCTTCTGATAAAGCGAGAAATTCTTATTTTTTGCGTCAATATCGATTCCATAGCTGTATGTTTCTTCGATACACTTCCGCGCTGTATTTATCATCGCGTCAGCGACCGCTTCGGTAACACTCTCGGTGCGCAAACGCTTTTCGCACGCGATGAGTTCGATAATGTCCATAATTTTTTCCAATCCACTCTCCGTTTATTCTTGTAAGATTGATGATGTAGAAGTATAGAAAATTTTCACTTCTACTGCACTTAATAAAGCGATTCAAAGCGCTTCTCTGTGCCAAACACCCTTTTGAAAGAGCGTCCAAAACACGAACGCACGCAACATTGTCTCGACACTCATGAGCAAGTAGATGAGCCACACATCGCCGCCCCAAAACACAACCACGCTCGCGGGGATTATGCGCAAAATCCAGATTGAAAGCGCATTGACAAGCAACGTAATCTTCGTTGCGCCCGCGCCGCGCAGCGCGCCGTCAAGAACCATATTCATCGCGAAGAAGGCTTGCGAGAAGCCGATATAAAAGAGATACAGGCTCGAGGATTGCAACACGGAATCATCGAGGCTAAACGGGCGCGAAATCGGGATTGGGAACAGAATCAGCACGAGTCCAAGAGCGCCCATGAAGCTCATCGCGAGCGTGAGCGTGAGATAGGTAATGCGCTTTGCCTCGTAGGGCTTGTGCGCGCCGAGATTCTGCCCCATGAGGCTCATCGCCGCGACCATAAACCCAAACGCAGGCATATACACAAACGCTTCGATTCGCCCGCCGATGAGATAACCCGCGAAAACCGATTCGCCATAGCCCGCGATGAAAGACGAAATAATCGTCATCGAAATAAACGTCGAAAGCCGTTCCAGCCCCGTTGGAAACCCGATTCTAAACGCCTGCAATGTAAGGTTGCGCTCAAAGCAGAGGCAGAGGCGCAACGCCTTCTTGCTGCGCCACAGCGCGCCAAAAATTAGCAGCGATTCGAGGATATTCACGACAAGGTTTGCGACAGCAGCGCCCATGAGCCCGAGCGCAGGGAATCCGAGATTGCCCGCAATCAGAAGCGAGTTAAGAATCACATGCAAGCCCACAGCAAATATCTTGATACGAAACGGCGTAATCGCGTCATTGTTCGCCGTCATCGCGGCGGCAATGACGATTTTGCACAAGAAAAAGGGCAAGCTCCAAAGGACGATAAAAAGGTAATCTGAAGCGAGCGAGAGCGCACGTTCGCTAAGCGAAAACAGCAGCAGAAACGAATCTCTGCTCCAAAACATGAGCGCACTTAGCGGCACACTCAAAACCGCTGTGGCAAGCAACATCGAGCTAAGAACCCGCGAGGCGCTCTGCCAATCTTTCGCGCCCACCTTGCGCGCGACAATCGCGGTTGTACCGACATTGAGGATATTGGAAACCGCAAAAAGATACATGAAAAATGTAACCGCCGCGCCGAGTGCGGCGATGACCTCTTTGCCGAGCTCGCCGATGAAGAAAAAGCTCACAGTCATGGCGAGCAAGTCGAGCAAGGCTTGGAGGATTACGGGAATGGCGATGCGCAAAATGCGGCGTAAACGATGAAAC
>CAMXAV010000092.1 GCA_947179285.1 uncultured Helicobacter sp. | reverse complement strand
ATGTTGCGGCATGCCTAGCCTTTCACATCAAGCAGGCTGCTATGCGCGTCTTTGAGCTCATAGAGCGGGGCGATGTCATGATTGACATCAATCGAGAAATAGGCGATGCCGTTCAGCAGATTCTGTGTCGAGCGCAACAGCTCGGCGCTGCGTTCGTATTGTATCGTGATGTACAAATCGACAACCTCGCCATCGCTCACGAGCCGCCCGCGCAAAGCGCCAATCTGCCCAAAGACGGCATAGAACTCGAGCTCATGCAGCCCCGTTTTTTTGCGTTTCTTGCGCATTTGCAACACGCCCTCGCGCCGCTCAATGGCGAGTGGCAGCGTCAGCACGCGGTTGTGCATCGAGAGCAGCATTTGCATATAGAAATTAAACTCCCCGCGCGATTCCGCCATGCTCGCACGTTCGATGAGCTGATTCTTGAAATTATCCCACGGATTGCCGTTTTTGGGGCTTAGAATCTCTTTTAGATTCTCTTCATTCAGCCGAAGCGGCGCGTTAGCGAGCTGCGAGAGAATCTTGGGCTGCGCGATGAGCTGCGAAAGCGTAATCGTCCCGTTGCGCCCGTTGCCCATCTGCGCCCAATACTTGCCGCCCACGAGCAATTCCTTGAGGCTTTGGGTCGTAATGGTCGTGTTGCCAAGCTTGAGCTTGTAGCGCGTTGGCGAGAGCTTCTCGAGCACTTCAATCGCAATGGGCAGTGTCGCGTTGAATCGCGCCGTTTGTGTCGCTTGTGTCGTGGGCGCGTTTGCTTTGGGCGCAATGTCGGCGCTTTGGGAGATGTTGCTGATGTTAGCCATCGTGCAGTCGCCTTGCGGAATCGAGAATGCAGAAGCTTTGCAACAGCTTGTGGCTCGGCTCAAAGCGCGTGCACTCGCGCGCCGTAACAAACGCAATGCTGTTGCTTTCGCTGCCAAAGGGCGCGTCTTGGAGGGTGTTTAGGCAAATGGCGTCCAGATTCTTTTGCGCCAAAGCGTTGCGCGCGTTTTGCAGCGCGTCTTGCGCGCCCTCGAGCTTGAATCCAATCGTGCAGATATTTTCTTTGCGCAAAGTAGCGAGAATGTCGGGGGTTTGCACGCATTGCAGATTCCAGCTTTGCCCAATCTCTGATTTTTTGCGCTTGCCGCTCGCCGCATTTTCGGGGCGATAGTCGCTGATTGCGGCTGCCATAAATAGATAGGGCAGGGGCTCTGCGTCTTGGGAATCAATCCATTTTTGCAGCTTTTGCAAAAACTCTGCGGCGCTTTGCGCATGCTCGTGTTGTAAGCTCTGTGGCAAAGTCTTGAGCGCAAATGCGCTAAAAGGCGCGGCGAGGTTGGAATGCACCAAGCACACATTTGCGCCCCTAAGATAGAGCGCTGCGGCGAGATTCTGTGCCATTTTGCCGCTGCTAAAGTTGCTCAAATAGCGCACATCATCGATTTTCTCGACACTGCCGCCGCCGCTTATGCACGCGGGGCGATTGCGCCAAAAATCTTCGCACAAAAGCGCGCGCGCGGTGCGCCAAACGATTTCTTGCGAATCGGCAAGCGCGCCATCGCCCAGCTCGCCGCATACGAGAATCTTTTCTTGTGTCGGAATGATTTCGATTCCAAGCGCGCGCAATTTCTCGAGCGATTGCTTGGTGATGGGCGATTCCAACATCGCCGTGTTGGCGGCAGGCGCGATGAGAACCTTGCCAGAAAACGCGAGCACGGTATGCAAGAGCGCGGAATCGGCGATGCCGCTTGCGATTTTGTTTATCGTGTTTGCCGTTGCGGGCGCAATCAGCAAGACCTCTGCCCAGCGGGCGAGCGCAATGGGGTTGAGCCCACCGCTTGCCCAGCTTTGCGCATCGTCATGCAGCACAGCCTCGTGGCTTAGCGCCTCGAACAAGAGCGGCGAGAGGAATTTCTTGGATTCTTCGCTCATCGCCACGCGCACATGCGCGCCGAGCTTGCCAAGCAGGCTCACGATGTCGAGCGCCTTGTATGCGCTCACGCTCGCGCTCACGCAAAGCGCGACTTTGCGTCCTTTGAGAATCTGCATCAAAAGGGCTCGCTCATCGCGATAATCTGCTCTCTTGTGAGCCATTGCGTGTTCGTTTGCGAGTTGTACTCGAAGCCGATTTCGACAGGCTTGCCCTTTTGCCCGTCTGCTGTCGTGGTGTAGTCGATGGGTGTTTGGAATAGAATCGTGGGCTTGATGATAAAGAATGTCTCAAATTCAATGCTCAAATGCGAATCGTCTTTGGGCACCATCACTTCGTGCAGCTTCTCGCCCGGGCGGATTCCAATCATCTTGCGTGGCAGGTTTGGCGCGAGCGCGTCTGCGAGGTCGGTGATTTTCATCGAGGGAATCTTGGGGATAAAAATCTCGCCGCCATGCATGCGCTTGAGGTTGTCAAAGACGAATTGTACGCCGCTATCGAGCGTTATCCAGAATCGCGTCATGCGTTCGTCTGTGATTGGAATCTCCTTTGCGCCATTCTTGATGAGGCTCTTGAAAAACGGCACAACGCTGCCCCGACTGCCCACGACATTGCCATAGCGCACAACGCTAAATTGCGTGTGGCGGCTGCCCTTCATATTGTTTGCGGCGATGAAGAGCTTGTCGCTCGCGAGCTTCGTTGCGCCATAGAGATTGATTGGGTTTGCGGCTTTGTCTGTCGAAAGCGCAATCACCTTGCTCACGCCGTTGGCAAGGCATGCGTCAATGACATTTTGTGCGCCATGAATGTTGGTCTTGATACATTCTGTGGGGTTGTACTCGGCAATCGGGACATGCTTGAGCGCGGCGGCATGAATACACACATCGACTTCGCTAAGCGCCTGCTTGAGCCGTTCTTTGTCGCGCACATCGCCGATGAAAAAGCGCATGCGTGGGTCGGTGAAACTCTGCGCCATTTCGTATTGCTTGAGCTCATCGCGCGAGAAAACGATGACTTTTTTGGGCGAAGACGTGGCGAGCAAATGGCGAATGAAGCATTTGCCAAAGCTGCCTGTGCCGCCTGTAACGAGGATTGTTTTGTTGTTCAGCATATTCTCTCCTTTATTTTTTGCGGTATTGTGGCTCGATATAGCCCAAATCGAACAATGCGTTTGCGAGGAGCACGGTCGTGTCGCCCGCGCTCGAGACATGCATGCCATGTTCGATGAGCACGGTGATAGCATATTTGGGCTTTTCAAACGGCACAAACGCCGTGAACCACGCATGCGAGCGGTGGAAATAGTCCATGTCCTCTTCGGCAATCCGCGCCTTGTCTGCTTGCGAAATGCCCGTTACTTGCGCCGTTCCTGTCTTGCAAGCGAGCGTTACCTTTGCCTTGAGCGCGCGCGCATACCCTGTGCCGCCCGCCTCGTTGCAGACTTGGAACATGCCAAGCCGCGCCGCGTTGAGCTTGCTCTTTTGAATGTCGAGCGATTCTGTTGTCTCGAACGCAAGTTCCTCGTTGCCCTTGCGCATCACCAAATGCGGCGTAACGAGCTTGCCGCTCGCGAGCGCTGCGGTGTAGCGGGCAATCTGCATGGGGGTCGTCAGCATATAGCCCTGCCCAATCGAGGTGTTGAGCGTGTCGCCCATCTGCCAGCTCTGCTTGTGTCGCCGCCTTTTCCACTCGGGCGTGGGCAAGATTCCAGCCATTTCGGCGGGCAAGTCGATACCCGTTTTCTGCCCGATTCCAAAGCCATCGAGCGTCTTGGCGATTTTTTCGATTCCCGCTTGTAGTGAGAGTTTGTAATAATACACATCGACACTACGTTTGATAGAATACATAAAATTGGCGCTGCCATGCCCGCCTTTGCGCCAATCGCGAAACTTGCGATTGCCAATCTCGATGAACTCGGGCGTGGGAATCACGGTGTTTTCATCGATGATGTTGTTTTGCAAAAACGAGAGCCCAACGCCCATTTTAATCACGCTGCCTGGCGGGTATGCGCCATAGATGAGCTTGTTATACAGCGGCTTGTAGGGGTCGTTGAGCAGCGCCTCCCATTTCTCGGTCGAGATTCCAGACGGGAACTCGTTGATGTCATATTCGGGGTAGCTGCCAGCGGCGAGAATCTCGCCATTGTCAATATCGAGTACCACAGCAGCGCCGTTTTGCCCCGCAAACGCAGCGTCCATGCTTTTTTGCAAATCCAAATCAATGCTCAAATACAGGTTATTGTTGTATTCAATCTGCGTCTCTTCGAGCACCTCGATTTCCTCATTCAGCGCCGTTACCTTCACGCGCTGCTTGCCGAGCTCGCCTTGCAAGAAGTCGTTATAATAACGTTCCAAGCCCTCCTTGCCAATCACGCCCGTGTATTTTGAAATCGGGTTATCCTGAATATCTTTTGTGTTTGCCTTGCCGATGTAGCCGATGATATGCGATGCTGTCGTCTTGTTGGGATAGCGCCTGCGCCCGATGGGTATG
>CAMXAV010000091.1 GCA_947179285.1 uncultured Helicobacter sp. | reverse complement strand
GTCATGTATGTCGCGCAAAATACCGTGCGCGTGCGCACATTCGAGCGCGGGGTCGAAGCCGAGACGCTCGCGTGCGGCACGGGAATGGCGGCATGCTTTGTCGTTGCGCACCAAAACGGGCAGATTGCGGGCGATGAAGGCATCGTGATTCCCGCAAGCGGCGAGGAATTGCGCTTTTTCTACAACGGCGATTGTTTGTGGTTTTCAGGCAGGGTGCGCTATGTGGCGACATGTCAGATTCCTAACGCAGCTTTGTCGTCTCTCTAGCGCCGCTTTGTTGGGCGCTCTGCTCGCAGGCGAGGTCGAGTTTTCGGACGACTTCCATGCCCTGCCGCTTGGCGAAGCGCGCAAAGCCGAGTTTGTCGCGCTTCTGCTGCCCTTGCTCGAAAAGGAGAATCGCGCGATTCTCGCTGATAGGCAGCTCGTGCTCGATTTTTTTGATAATTTCTTGTGGAATCTGCACAGCAAGCTGCAAGGCGCAGAGTTTCAAAAGATTGTCGCGCTCGCGCGTGCCTATAAAATTAGCTGCCTGTTCTGCCGCGATGAATATTTGTTGCGCATTGATATTGTCCCCATCTCGCTCGCGCTCGCCCAAGCCGCGCTCGAGAGCGGCTGGGGAAGCAGCCCATATAGCCGCAAATACAACAATTTGTTTGGTGAATACACAACGCTCGTGTCTGTCCCAAGCCGCAAGATTGCGGGCAGCCGCAAGCGGATTCGCGTTTTTGAAAGCATTCAAGACGCCGTGCGGGCTTATATGTGGAATCTCAACACGCATTATGCGTATTCCGAGTTTCGCAAAGAACGGCTGCTTGCGCATAGCAAGGGCGAGGGCTACACGGGCATTGAGGCGCTCGAGTTTTTGCTCGCCTATTCCGAAGTGCGCGAGCAATACGCGCGCCGCGTGGCTGGGCTAATGGCGCGCAATCTTTTTGAGCGGCTCGATTGGGAATTTTACCGCGAGAATCAACACCCAATGAGTAGGCAGCAGCGGCTTTCGCAGATTCTTCCTGTTTCGTTTCGCGCCTTTGCGGAGTGAAACCGCGATTTTTTGTGCTAGTTTTAAGGTGAATCGGAATAAAATCAAAGTATTTGAAAGATTAACTAGCGAAAGGGGTGCTAATGTCAGAAAATGTGAATAGGCGGGACTTCCTTGGAATGGCGCTTGGCGGCGTGGCTCTTGTTGGGGCTGGCGCAACGCTTGCTGCTGTGAAAAGGACGTGGGACCCGCTACCTAGCGTCATTGCGGCAGGGTTTACAACCGTAGACCTAAGCCCAATGGCAGAAGGAGAATTGCGAGTTGTGGAATGGCGCGGAAAGCCCGTGTATATCCTCAAGAAAACCGCGGCGATGAGC
Organism: uncultured Helicobacter sp.; assembly: GCA_947179285.1. Taxonomy (GTDB): domain Bacteria; phylum Campylobacterota; class Campylobacteria; order Campylobacterales; family Helicobacteraceae; genus NHYN01. The sequence continues at coordinate 3,053 of CAMXAV010000091.1, read as the reverse complement.
GCATGCGATACACGCGATGTGAATGTCGGAGGCGCGGCGTATTCGGTTGGAATCCAAATCTGTACGCATTTGGGTTGTATTCCTGCTTATGATTCGGGCAAGGCGATGTTCAAATGCGCATGCCATGGTGGCGAGTTTGACGCTTGCGGGCGCAATGTCTTTGGACCACCGCCTGCACCTATGGAGATTCCGCCCTTTAAGATTGACGGCAATACATTGGTGCTTGGCGAAGAGGGACCAGAGTTCTTGAAGCTCAAAGAAGCGAACGCATAAGGAGGAACTAGATGGCAGAATTTAAAGAAGCAACGGGCGTTGTCGATTGGCTCGACCAACGCTTGGCAGTCAAAAAATTTATCAAGGTGATGATGACGGAATATTGGATTCCGAAAAACATCAATTTCTTGTGGGCAATGGGGGTTACGCTCCTCATTCTGTTCCTCGTTTTGTTCTTTTCGGGGCTCATGCTGCTCATGTATTATAAACCCGATACACAGCTCGCGTTTGATAGCGTGAATCAGACGATTATGCAAGAAGTCGCCTATGGTTGGCTCTGGCGGCATGTGCATGCTGTTGCTGCGTCTGTGATTTTCTTGGTGATTTACATTCACATGTTCGTGGGAATCTACTATGGCTCTTTCAAGCGCGGGCGCGAGATGATTTGGGTGAGCGGCATGCTGCTCTTTATGATTTTCTCTGCCGAGGCGTTTAGCGGCTATATGCTTCCTTGGGGGCAGATGAGCTTTTGGGCTGCTGCGGTGATTACGAACCTCTTTGGCGGAATCCCTTTGATTGGTCCTGATTTGGTGATTTGGATTCGTGGGAACTTTATCCCAGCCGATGCGACTTTGACGCGATTCTTTATGCTCCATGTCGTGTTGTTGCCTGTCGTGATTCTCTCGCTCATTGCGCTGCATTTCTATACATTGCGTTTCCCACATGTGAACAACGAAACAGGCGAGGTGATTCACTTTGACAAAGAAGCCGAAAAATACAAAGCAGGCAATCGCAAAGAAGCAAAAGTCGTTGCGTTTTGGCCCGACTTTTTGTCGAAAGACATCTTCGTTGTTTGCGTGTTTATGGTTGGCTTCTTCTTCTTGGTGTGCTTCCATTACGACTTCGCGATGGACCCCATCAACTTCGCCCCTGCCGATTCGCTCAAAACTCCTCCACACATCTACCCCGAATGGTATTTCTTGTGGAGCTATGAAGTTTTGCGTGGATTCTTCTTTAGCTCGGATTTGGGGCTTATGGCATTTGGTGTCGCGAATGTAATTTTCTTGCTCATGCCATTGCTCGATAGAAGCAAGGTTGTTGCTCCTGCGCACAAGCGCCCTGCGTTCTTCTTGTGGTTCTGGTTGCTCGTTGCCGATTTGATTGTGCTCACGATTTATGGCAAGCTGCCCCCAACGGGCGTTAATGCCTATATCGGCTTTGTCGCGTCCATCACATTCCTTGGCTTGTTTGTGCTGTTGCCCATCATCACGGCATTTGAAAAAGAAAAGGCAGGAGGTCATTCATGAGAGAGCTCAAGATTCTTGGTATAGTTGCATTCATTACAGCCGTGATTTATTGGGGTGTTGAGCCGCTTGCGCATAGTGTGATGCATCCGCATGTTGCGCCTGCTGATTACACATTCAAAGATTCTGTGAAGCCCGCGCCCGTTCTTGGCGACAACGAAGCAGAATATCAGCAACAGCTCGCCGCTTGGCAGAAAGAAATCGATGAGATTTTCCCTGCCTTGAGCCAGCGCATTGCCAATGGCAACGCCGCGAAAGGGCAAGAGATTGTAACGGGCAACTGCGTTGCGTGCCACAGCATGGAATCGCAAGGATTCCCAGCGGTTATGGACGATGCGACTTTGTCGAGCAGCTATGGCGTTGTGCCTCCAGACCTTTCTAACATCGGGTATTTGTATGATTCGTATTATCTCTTCAACTTCATCAAAGACCCCGCTGTTGCCGCAAAAGTCAGCCACAAGTTCCCACCCGATGGCAACAAAGTGCACCCAATGATTGCCTACAAAGACATCAGCAGCGATGATGAAATCGCCGATATGGTTGCGTATTTCAACAGCATTGCACCTAGCAGCATGGACGACAAAGCCGTGTTTGTCGAGGCTTGTTCGCGCTGCCATTCTGTGAAATACGACCACCTCGCCGCCAGAAGCACCACAAGCGATGTGAATGCCTATATGGGCGTGCGCGCGATTCCAGACTTGTCGATGATTATCCGCGCGCGAAGCTTGGAATATCTCCATACCTTCATCAACGACCCACAAAAGCAATTGCCCGGCACGTCTATGCCTCGCGTGGGCTTGAAGGCAAACACCGAAAAACAAGTGATTGCCTATCTTGAAAGCGTGGGCGATAGCAAAAAGGGCGAGCGTCAAGCTCTTGGCGTTGGGCTCATGATTTTCTTTGCCATTATGGCTGTCCTCGCGTATCTATGGAAATGCAATGTTTGGAGTCGGTTGCACTGATTCTTCTTTTGCCTTTCTGTAACTTCTAGCGCCTTCAAGCTGCCCAAACGTTTCGGGCAGTTCGTTGGCGCTTTTGCGTTATAATCCTCGTTGTAAATCATATTGAGGGGCTGTTTTGAGAGTATGGTTGGTCTTATTCCTTTGTATGGGGGTTTTGCTAGCAGAGTTGCGGGTTATCAAAAAAGAAGCCTCGCCCGAACAAAAAGTTTTTCTATTATTGGGCGGAATCCAAGGCGATGAGCCGGGCGGCTTCAACGCAGCAGCTCCCATCGCGAGTCGGCATTACACCATCACCAAAGGCAATGTGTGGATTGTTGCCAATCTGAACCAACATAGCATTCTCGAGAATCATCGCGGAATCTATGGCGACATGAACCGCAAATTCGCCACCTTGCGCGACAACGACCCCGAAAAAAAGATTATCGAAGAGATTAAAGCGCTCATCAAAAACGACCGCGTGGAGATTGTGCTGCATCTGCATGACGGCAGCGGATTCTACCATGATACCTATATTAGCGCCTTGCGCAACCCAAAACGTTGGGGGCAGAGCTCGATTATCGACCAAGAGCAGCTC
>CAMXAV010000090.1 GCA_947179285.1 uncultured Helicobacter sp. | reverse complement strand
AATCGGTTGGGATTATTCCAAAGTGCGTGGGCTTGGAAGCGCGATTGATGGGCATAAAAATGCCGCCGGCGGCGTTGTGCCCTTTTTGAAAATTACAAACGATATTGCTGTGGCTGTAGACCAGCTTGGAACACGCAAAGGCGCAATTAGTGTTTATCTTGAAGTTTGGCATCGCGATATTTTCGATTTTGTCGACCTCAAGAAAAATAGCGGCGAAGAAAGACGGCGCACGCATGACCTTTTCCCTGCATTATGGATTTGCGATTTATTTATGGAACGAATCGAGGCAAATGCGCATTGGACATTGCTAGATTCTAATGAATGCGGAGACTTAACCGAACTCTATGGCGAGGCTTTTAAGAAACGTTATTTAGAATATGAAGCGCGAGATGATATTTTTAAAGAAGTTGTGAGTGCGAAAGACTTATGGAAGAAAATCTTGGGGAATTATTTTGAAACAGGAGCGCCTTTTTTGTGTTTCAAAGATAATGCCAATCGCGCCAACCCTAATGCGCATAATGGAATCATTCGTTCAAGCAATCTTTGTACGGAGATTTTTCAAAATACAGAGCCGAACCATTATCGCATTTGCGTAGAGTTTGACGATGGAACGTTGACATATTTTGACGAAGATGAACCCGTTACGACCGATAGTGGCATTGTTAAAAAGGCAAACAAACTTACGAGCATTGATGTGTTGCAGGGTAAAAGCATTTTTATCACGCGCCGCGAAGGGCTCGAGGGAAAAAGCGCCGTTTGTAACCTCGCGAGCATTAATCTTTCTAAAGTCAATACGCCCGAAGAAATCCAACGTGTTGTGCCTATTGCGGTGCGCATGCTCGATAATGTGATTAATCTGAATTTCTACCCCACACGTAAAGTCAAGAAAACAAATATGCAAACGCGCGCGATTGGGCTAGGCGTGATGGGCGAAGCGCAAATGCTTGCCGAAAGTCGCATTCAATGGGGTAGCAAAGAACATTTTGAGAAAATCGACTTAATCATGGAAGCGATTAGCTACCATACGATTCTAGCAAGCTCGAATCTTGCCGTTGAAAAAGGCAGCTATCCTCTTTTTGAAGGTTCACATTGGAGCAAGGGAATCTTTCCGATTGATGTGGCAAATGCTGCCGCAAAACAGCTTGTGAGTCGAGCAGATTTATTTACGCAATTGTATGATTGGCAGAAATTGCGCAAGATTGTCCAAGAACAAGGCATTCGCAACGGCTATTTGATGGCGATTGCGCCAACAAGCTCCATTAGTATTTTGGTAGGAACAACACAAACAATCGAGCCCATTTATAAGAAAAAGTGGTTTGAAGAGAATCTAAGTGGGCTCATTCCTGTTGTCGTGCCAAATCTTAGCGTGGAGAATTGGAATTTTTATGCATCTGCCTATGAGCTTGACCAAAATTTGCTGATTAAAGCAGCGGCGATTCGGCAAAAATGGATTGACCAAGGACAGAGCACAAATATTTTTGTTACCTTAGACAAGGCGAGCGGGAAATATCTAAATGAGATTTATTTCAACGCGTGGAGGTTGGGGCTAAAATCAACCTACTATCTTCGTAGTCAAAGTCCCGAGGCGCTCGAAAATGTGGAAGAAGCAAGTGTAGACCGTTCGTTTGAATGTGAAGGCTGCCAATAGGAACGATATGAAAAAGCGCTATCTTATCGATACGTCTATTATCCTTGATAGCGTAGAGAATCTTTCGATTCTTTATGGGGGTGAGAATCTGCTTTTTATTAGCGATATTGTCCTTTTGGAGCTTAGCAAGAAAAAAGAAACACTAGGACAAAGCGGCTATTTTAGCCGTGAATTTTTTCGGCTCATTAATCATAATTTGGGCGAAGAAATCGAGCCCGCGAGTATTGGCTTAAATCCGCTCAAAAAGGGCGATTTTCTGTGGCAAACCTACCTTAAAGAGGGCGAAAGCCTCATTCCTCTCTATATTATTTCACGTTCTTTCTACGAAACACCCATGCCCGATTGGGGGCAAAATGACCTCAAAATCGCTGAAATCGCGCTTGATTATGGGCTCACACTCATCACAAACGATACGGCGCTCAAAATCCATTCTCTTTCGCGCGGCATTCAAGCAGAATCGCTCCTTCGCGATAGTGTTAATAATGTTGATTCGATTGATTTTTTCTATCGTTCCACATGCCATATTGATTCCATATCAAACATTAATGAACAATCGTGGTTTCAAGCTTTAAGCGATTGGAGTTTGATTGAAATCATCGAAGAAGAAAACACAGGCAATGCGCATTATTTGAATGGAAAAAAGCAATTTGGCTTTAAAATCAAAGGCGCATTTGTGCCGCAAAATCTTGATGAAATCATTAAAATCCATGTTCCCTATATTGCCCCGCTCAATCTCGAGCAAAAGCTTTATTATGCCCTGTTATTGCACCCAAATAATCGAATCACCGTTGCGAGCGGGGCAACAGGGAGTGGAAAGACGCTCATCGCTCTGCAAGCGGGAATCACACTTTTTAAATTGGGCATTGTCGATGGAATCGTCTATTTGCGCAATACAATCACGGCAAATGATAAAGAAGCAGAGTTAGGATTCCGCAAGGGCGGCGAGTTTGAAAAACTCGATTATTTTATGTATCCCTTGTATAGTGCGATTAATTTCACAATTACGAAAATGCAAAAAGAATCTTTTGCAAAACGGATTGAATATCGAGGCGAGAGCAAGGGCGAACAACGTGCCGAAGCCACAGAATATTTTATGAAAAAACATAATATTTCTATCATCGACATTGCTCATGCGCGTGGAATCACCATTTCACGTAAATTTGTGATTTTTGACGAAGTGCAAAATGCGTCTAATGCCACAGTGAAACTCATCGGCACGCGTATGGGCGAAGAAAGCCGCATTGTCTTTTTGGGCGATTTAAAACAAATCGACCACCCGTATCTAAGTCGCAACCGCAACGGGCTTGCAACATTGCTTAAAATCGCGAGTTCTGATGATTATATTGCCGCCATTAAACTCAAGCAGACGATTCGCAGCGAGATTGCGGGGTGGTTTGAGGATAGATTCAATGTGTTTTGAAGGTGATGATAGAAAAAATCAAGAACAAAAAACAAAGCAAAAATTCTTTAAAAAAATATATTTGCAAAGCAGAATCTAAAAAATATGGAATCCAAGAGATGTTTCGCTAGCGCTCAACATGACAAATGGAGGTGCGGTTTTAACCGCACATATTATAATTTTATGAGTGCGACTATCGCACCTCCATTTTTATCATTTGCAAAATATTCCCCCTCCCTTGCGGAGAGGGCAGGGGGGTGGGTTGTCATGTTGAGGCGATAGCCGAAATATCTTGTCATTGCGAGCGAGCGGCGCGAGCGCGGCAATCAACGAGCAAAGAATCCCAAGTGAGCATTCAAAGACGCTTGATTGCTTCGGTCAAGCCCTCGCAATGACAAGAAAAAACTTTCATTTTTTGTCATTCTAAATTCGCGTAAGCAAATGAAGAATCTCGAAACTCACATTGATAATAAAATGACATTATACAATCCCTCGTTGCACACAAAGTGCTTATTTATTTTGTTGAGAATTGATAATTTCCCCTTGTTCATTATACGTTTTACGGACAATTACGCTACCATCTTCATATAGAGTTTCTTTTTTAAGTTTTCCAGATTCGTAATACTCTTTTTCAACACCATTTCTTTCACCATTTTTATACGGAGTTTCATATCTAAGCTTCCCAGATTCATAATATTCTTTTTCAATACCATTTCTTTTGTCATTTTTAAATGGAATTTCTCTTTTAAGTTGCCTAGATTCATAATAGTGTTTCACAATACCGCTTCTTTTATCATTTTCGTGCGGAATTTCCGAAAAAAGTTGCCCAGATTCGTAATATCCTTTCGTAATACCATTTATTTTATCGTTTTCGTATGGAGTTTCAGCTTCAAGTTGCCCATTGCCATAATACGCTTTTTCAATACCATTTCTTTCACCATTTTTATATGGAGTTTCATATCTAAGTTGCCGCTTATCGCTGTAATAGATTTTTTCAACGCAACCATTAATCTTATCTTTATCACTCTTGCACTCTTCTAAGGGCTTTGCATGCCCTACTGATAAACATACTGATAGCACCATAGCAGCATTGACTATTTTCTTTAACATTTCCTCGTCTCCTAAATGTAAGCTCTTATTTCTTAAGAAAATACTTCTCGAGTTTATTAACACAATAATTATCCCAGCTTCACCTTTACTCTCTTTATTTTATTGGGGCAGAGTAGGGTTGAGCTGTGCATTAAAGAGGGCTATTGGTGCGATAATAGCGTAAATTCTTTTATTTTTGGCTTAAATGCGAGCGTTAGCGAGGTAATCTGGCGCCTTTGAATGCTTGGCACGGTTGATTGCCACGCTCGCGCCGCTCGCTCGCAATGACACGTGGAATCTTGTCATGTTGAGCGAAGCGAAAC
>CAMXAV010000089.1 GCA_947179285.1 uncultured Helicobacter sp. | reverse complement strand
ACGACTTGCGCGTTTTGGAGCAGTTTGCATGATTTTCACCCGCCATTCGTTACGCCCCTTTGTTGAGATGGATTCGATTCCCTCGCATGAGCTCATCGCGCGGCTTGGCAGCATTGGGCTCGAGGTTGAGAGTTTTACGCAAAACATCGCCCCGCGCAATGTCGTTGTTGGGCGCGTGCTCGAGGTGCGGCAGCACCCAAACGCCGACAAACTCCGCGTTTGTCAGGTCGATGTGGGCGAGAGAGCGTTGCAGATTGTCTGCGGCGCGCGCAATGTCGCCGCGGGGCAGGTCGTGCCTGTCGCGCTCGTTGGCGCTGTTGTGGGCGGCAAGACGATTGCCAAGACGGCGCTTCGAGGTGTCGAGAGCGAGGGAATGATATGTTCTGCAACCGAGCTCGGATTCCCCAAAGTCAATGACGGAATCCTCGTCCTCGACCTCTCTGTGGGCGAGCTGCATTTGGGCACAGAGCTTTGCTCGTATCCACTCTTTAATGATGAAGTCTTTGAAATCAGCATCACGCCCAATCGTGGCGATTGCCTGTGTCTGTATGGAATCGCGCGTGAAATCGCCGTTGCGTTTGCGCTCGACCTCAAAGAAACACTGCGTGAGATGTCGCAAAGCGACCATCTCATCGGCATTGGGCGGCTTTTGCAGCTACGCACCGAGCGCAACCTTAGCTCCTCGCTACTCTATACAATGATTCAATGCGAGTATGTCCAGCTGCCGCTGCCCTTCGCGTTTATCCTTGCGCACAACGAAATGCTGCATGATAACGCGCTCATCAGCCTCACGCATTATGCAACGCTCGTTACGGGCACGATTTTTTCTCTCTATTCGGCGAGCGTTTGTGGCGATGACCGCAAGGTTGAGCTGCATGTCCGCACAGACAATCTCGGGCTTGATAGCGTGTTTGCCAAAAACAAGCTGCTTTCGCGCATTGGAATCTGCCAAATGCCCGACACCCTGCCTTCGCAAGACAAAGGGCTTTGGATTCTTGAAGCAAGCTATATCCCCCCCACAAGCGTGATTGCCCAATACGCCGAGGCGAGCAAGAAAATGGGCAAGGAACTCTTCGAGAAAGAATGCCCCAAAGATGCGCAACTCTACTACCGCAGCAGTCGCGGCAGCAACCCGCAATTGCTCGAGAATACGCAATTTTTCATTCATCTCTTGCAGCAAGTCGGCGTTACGGTGTATTCGGGCAGCCACGAGTTTATCCAAACGCCGAGCGCGCCAACCATTAGCATCAACATCAGCCAAACCAACCAAATCATCGGCACTGATGTTTCTGTCGTGCAGATTGTGAATGTGTTGCGCAAGCTCGGATTCAGCGTTGAGGTCGCGAGCGATGAGCAGTTCCTCGCGCTCAAAGCGCCTGTTTTTCGGCATGATATTGCCAACAAGCAAGACATCGCCGAAGAGATTCTGCGCATGTATGGAATCGACAAAATCGCTGCAACGCCCTTGCAGCTGCACGAGCAGCGCTCGCTTGGCGAGCATTATACGCGCTACCATTTCGCGCGTTCCCTTGCCGCGCGCGCGCGTAGCGTTGGCTTTAGCGAGACAATCCATTTCATCTTCAACCAATCCTCGCGCCTGCGCGAGCTTGGCTTCGCGACACTCTCGCCCATGCAAGATTTGCAAAATCCCATCACCGAAGAGCTCAACACATTGCGCCCAACTTTGCTGCTTTCACTGCTCGACACAATGCACTTCAACATTCGCAATGGCAAAAAGGCTGTGAATCTCTTCGAGATTGGTTCTGTGTTTGACGCAGAGCGCGTTGAGCGCGTTTGCATGGCATTTGTGAGCAACGGCATCATGCGCGAGGCGCGCTACCCCTCAAGCAAGGATTGCTTGTATGATATTTATGGCTTTGCCGAGTCGCTTGCGCGCGTCATCGGCGCTTTTAGCCTCGAGGCGCTAAGCGATTCGCCCGTGCAGCTTTTTCACCCCGCACAGAGCGCGCATATTGTTCAAAATGGCACAATCATCGGCACGCTCGCCACGCTCCACCCCGCGCAAAACTTGCGATTCGAGACAGACATCGCCTTTATCGCCGAGATTGAACTCTCACTCTTGCAGCGCTCATCGCCCCATTTTGTGCCTTTTTCAAAAATGCAAAAGAGCCAACGCGATTTGAGCGTGCTCATTAGCGATAGCATTCCGTTTGCCGCAATCCGCAACGCGATTAAGGCATTGGCAATCGCCGAGATACGCGAACTCTACCCGCTCGATATTTATCGCGATGACAAAATGCCCGAAAATCAGCAGAGCCTCACGATTCGCCTGATTCTCCAAAACGAGCACAAGAGCCTTGAAGAATCCGATATTAGCGACATCATGCAAAGGGTTTTGCAGGCTTTGGGGCAGCAATTTGGAGCAGTGTTACGATGAGTGTGGTTCGTCTTTTGCCGCGTGAGCCCGTGCGAGGCGAGATTGCCGATATTGCGACCGACAAATCGATTTCGCATCGCGCGGCGATTCTTGCGCTTTTGTGCAGCAAGCCATCGCGCGTGCGCGGGTATTTGCGCGCCGAAGACACGCTCCATACATTGCAGATTGCCAAGAATCTCGGGCTTGGTGTGCAAGAGGACGATGACGCGCTGATTCTGATTCCGCCCAAAGACATTGCCGAGCCCGCATGCGTGCTTGATTGCGGCAACGCTGGGACGGCGATGCGCCTCTTTTGCGGGCTCTTGGCGGGCGTGCAGGGCAGATTCTTTGTGCTCGATGGCGATTGCTATTTGCGCGCTCGCCCAATGCGCCGCGTGGTTGCGCCGCTTGTGCGAATGGGTGCGCAGATTTGGGGGCGCGAGGGCGATTCGCTCGCGCCGCTTGCCGTGCGTGGCAGCGCGCTTCACGCGGCAAGCTATGAATCTCCTGTTGCCTCCGCGCAGATTAAGAGCGCGTTTGTGCTCGCCGCGTTGCGCGCAGATGGCGCATGCACGTTTTCCGAGCCCGAGCTAAGCCGCGACCACACGGAGCGCATGCTCTCTGCAATGGGCGCAAAGCTTTTGCGCGAGAATCAAAAAATTTGCATAAGCCCGCTGCAATCGCCGCTTGAGCCGCTCGATTTGGAGATTCCAAGCGACCCATCGAGCGCCTTTTTCTTCGCCGTTGCCGCGGCGATTGTGCCCGAGTCGGAGATTGTCTTGCGCAATGTGTTGCTGAATCCCACGCGCATCGAGGCGTTTGAGGTCTTGCGCAAGATGGGCGCGCAGATTTCTTACAGCAAGATTCCAAATGCCTATGACGATGTGGGCGATATTTGCGTGCGCTATGGCGGGCGGCTTTCTGCCGTTTGTGTCAGCGAAAGAATCGCATGGCTGATTGACGAGATTCCCGCGCTCGCCGTGGCGATGGCATGCGCAAAAGGCACGAGCAAGCTCACAGGCGCAAAGGAACTGCGCGTCAAAGAGACCGACAGAATCGCCGCTGTCGCGACAAATTTGCGCGCGTGCGGAATCTCTGTGCAAGAGCTTCCCGATGGCTTTCTTATCGAGGGCGGCGATGTGCGCGCCGCGACATGCGATAGCTTTGGCGACCATAGAATCGCGATGAGCTTTGCGATTCTCGGCTTGCTCGTGCCGATGACAATCACCGATAGCGCCGCAATGGCGGTGAGCTTTCCGACATTTTTACATCTCCTAAGCCGTTTTGGCGTAGTCGAGGAATCCTAATGGAAGTGCGACAGGCAAAGAGTTTGGGCTTTTGTTTCGGCGTCAAGCGCGCGATTCGGCTTGCGCAAAAAAAGCCGGGCGGAATCACGCTTGGTTCGCTCATTCACAATCCCAAAGAGATTGGGCGCTTGCGCAATGATTATGGCGTGAGCGTGTGCGAGAGTGTCGAGGAGATTCCACATGATTCCGAGGTGATTATCCGCACGCATGGAATCCCCAAAGAGGATTTGAAACATTTACGTTTCAAGACCAAGTCGATTACAGACGCGACATGCCCGTTTGTAACCAAGCCCCAACAAATCTGCGAGCAGATGAGCAAAGAGGGGTATCAGGTGATTATCTTTGGCGATGCGGAGCACCCCGAAGTCAAGGGGGTTGTGAGCTATTCGCTCACGCCCGCGCTTGTGGTGCAAGGAATCGATGCGCTCTCGCGGCACGACATCAAAGACCGCGTGGCGCTTGTTTCGCAGACAACCAAAAAAATCAGCGGTTTTTTGGAAATCGCCGATTTCTTGGTGCGCCGCTGTGTCGAGGTGCGCGTGTTCAACACGATTTGCAACGCGACTTCTGACAACCAAGAAGCGGCGCGCGAGCTTAGCTGCGAGGTCGATATTATGATTGTCGTGGGCGGCAAAAATTCGTCCAACACCAAGCAGCTTCTTTCGATTTGCAAAGAGCATTGCGATGATAGCTATCTGATTGAAGATGAGCACGAGCTCGAAATGCAATGGTTTAAGAATAAAAAAATCTGCGGCGTGAGCGCGGGCGCATCGACACCAGATTGGATTATTA
>CAMXAV010000088.1 GCA_947179285.1 uncultured Helicobacter sp. | reverse complement strand
AAGGGGAACTACTTGCGAAGCGTTCCCCTTATCCCCCTTTGACCCCCAAACCCCTGCACGCTTTTTAATTGTGCGTTGCACTTGCATATGCCAATAGTCCACAGCGCTTCGTCTCCATAATCGCCTTTGGCACGTATGGAGACGTTGCGCGCTGTGGCTGGGGCGCTTACGTAACGAGCAATAGCAGAATCGGTAAAAATGGAGGTGCGGTTTCAACCGCACATATTTAATGAGTGCGACTAAAGTCGCACCTCCAAAGAAAATGCAGAATTACAAAAGATTCCAATTGTCATTGCGAGCGAGTGCAACGAGCATGGTAATCAACAAACAAAGAATCCCGAGCGAGCGTTCAAAGACGCTTGATTGCTTCGGCTTCGCCTCGCAATGACAGATAGCGAGAATCCTTGACAGATAGCAAGAACTCGAGATTTCAAACAGAAACGTAACCTTACTCAATCGCAACGATAAGAATATATTTATAATGATAAGAGAAGAAAAAATGCAGGGCGCAATGGCGCAACCAGAATTGATTGCGTCATTGCAAAGAAGGCACTATGATTTCGCGTCTTCAACGATGTTGATAATCGTGTTTGCCACGCGGCGAGCGGTTTTGTCCAAGAACTCGGCAGGCGAGGTGAAGCCAACGCATGAGCAGTTGATTTCGCCCAAGACATATTTGTCTTTGCCGTTTTCGTCTGTGTCGAGGATAAAGTCGGCTGTCCAAATCAAAGGCAAGTCATAGTTGCCGAGCTTGGTTTTGATTTCGGGCAAGTTGTTGAGGAAATAGCCCACAAGCTCGCTCCATTGCTCGGGTTTGTCATAGCGATATTTCGCGCCGCTAAAGAGTGTTGCAGAGAATGCGTCCGCGCCTTCGGCAGGTTTTTTATGCACGACATAAATGGGGTCTTTGTAGAGCATGAGAATGCGGATTTCGCCCTCTTTGATGCGGGGCAAGAATGTCATATCAACAAGCATTCCGTTGTCGCCCTTGAGGTATTTTTCGCAAAAATCCATAAACTCGCCGAGTTTGCGTACTTCGACATGGTTATCGACAGCCTCTGTGCAGCGAATCTCGGCATCAAGTGGCAATTCACTCATGCCTCTGTATCTGTCTGGGTCTTTGATTTGCACGCGCCAGATTCCCTCGCCTGTGCTGCCGCGATTTTGTTTCAAGACGCGTTCGCCCTTGACGATTGTTTTGGGGAAATTTTTCTTGAAATCATGCTCGCCGCCAGCGACCCAATTCACGCCGATTCTTTGCGCCTCTGCGGGGTCATAATATGCCAATGTGTCGGTTGGAACAAGCTCTGTGTTGCGCAATTTTGTGAGCGCGTCTTTTGCGCCATAGCCAATCATCGCGTCAGGGTGTGGCATACCAATCACGCCGTCAGAACAAAGCGTACGCAAGAGGCTAAAATAAAGTTTTTCCTCTTTGAGGTTGCCCGGATTCACGCGCGAAACATACGCATCAGCGTTGTTTTTGACATATTCATGGATTGCCTTTGTTTTCTCGAAATCTCGCAAGATGTCATCAGAAAGCATCACAACTTCTGCATTCCAACCAAGCTTTTTGAGGTAGTCCATCATAGGCACAGTGTCTTTTCTGTGCCCGTCTCGTCCCTTATCGCTGCCGCCAAATGCCTCGAAAAACACAACATGTTTTTTCATTACAAAAACCTCCGAAAAATAAAGATGATTGATTCTACCTCAACTTCTCTTAACTTTGTCTTTTATCGCTCTCACGAATCGTGCGAATGATATGATTTGCAAACGCATCGGCAATATCGAGCCTCGCGAGGAAATCAACCGCTGTGCCATTCAGCCCATTCAGCACATAGCCCTTGTCGGTGGGGATAAAATCGGCGCTCCAAAGCGGCGGGATTCCGTTGTTGCTAAGCTTCATCGCCATTTCGGGCAGCTTCGAGCTAAACCAGCCGAGCAAGGCGCTGTATTTATCGAGGCTTTCGTAGCGATAGGTTGCGCCCAAAAATAGAGACGTTCCAAACGCAAAGGGCGGCTCTTTGGGTGGAATCTTGCGCAGAATCTCATAGGGCGAATCATGCAGCATGAAAACGCGGATTTCGCCCTCTTTGATGAACGGCAAAAAGGGCATGTCGAGAATCACACGTTCCTCGTCAATATAGGCGGCATAGCCCTCGAGAAAGTCGCCCAGCCGCACCTCGCGCACCTGATGATTGCTCGCGGCGACAATGCGAATCTTTTCTTCGGGCTTGATTCTCTCGCGCCCGTCTATCGCGCCCGCGCTCACGCGCCAAACGCCGCCCTTGCCCGTTGTGGGCTTGAGCACGCGTTCGCCCCGTGCGAGCGAATAGGCAAACGAATCTTTGAATCGTTCCTTGTCGCCATAGCCAAACGAATCTTCGGCGACAAGCCCGCTAGAGATGAGCCGCAGCAGCGAATCTTTTGCCTCAAAAGACACAATCGCATCGGCTGTGGGGAATCCGAGAATGCCCTTTTTTTCGAGCTCGCGCAAGAGCTCGAGATAGCTTTCTTTCGAGAGTCGGCTTAGTTTTTGGAACTTAATGCGCGAGATATACGCGACACAATCGCGCAACACGTTGTCGAAAATCTCTTCTTTGCGCGAGACCGCAAACGCAATCACATCGGCTTCCCAGCCTTTGGAATGCAGGCATTCAACCAAAAACGATGTTTCACGTGCGCGTTGCAAACTCTCGTTTTCAAACTCAAAAATGGCAATTTTCCGAGAACTCATCGTCTCCCTTTCTGCGCGCGTTCTAGCAGCGCCCCGAGCCGTATTGGCGCATAATCTGTTACATCAACGCATGCATTGATACAGCGCGAATCGCTTGCGTTGTGGCTATGGATATGCCCGTGAATCACGACATCGCAGCGGCATTGCGCAAACAGCCATTCGAGCAGCGCAAACAGCGCATAGAATCGCTCATCGCTTGGGTGGCGCTCAAACAATGGATAATGCGAAAACATCACGCGCATAGCGCCAACATCGGCGACAAGCACGCTCAAACATTCTTGCTCATAGCCGCTTAAATCGTTGTGTCGCCTTGTCGCCTCGCTCGCAATCTCTTCGCCGTTTGGAATCCGCAGGCAGATTCCATGCAAAATGCCAAAGTCGCTGCTATATAGCAATTCTTTATTATGCGGCTTGATGTCATGATTGCCCAAAATCAGCGACTTCTTGCCCTTTAGCTTGTCGATATAGCGCAAGCCAGAAACGCCGAACATATCGCCAAGACATAGAATGCAATCTTTCTTGCCCACAACCGCGTTCCAGTTTTTGCAAAGCTTCTTAAACGCCTTCTTGGGTTTCTCCTCGCCAAGCAATCGGTTGGGTTCTTTTAGAAAGATTTTATTATGCCCAAAGTGTGGGTCGGAAACGATAAAAGTCTCGGGTGTGGGCGCATCATCAAACACATTCATTCTTGCTCTCCTTGCAAAATCAGCTCAAAGCACGCGCCGCGCGCGCCATTGCGCACAGAAATGCTGCCGCCAAAGCTTTGTTCGATAATCATGCGCGCTGTCGTGAGCCCGATTCCCGTGCCGCGCTCGCCTTTGGTTGTGAAATAGGGCTCGAAGATTTGCGGTAGTGCGTTTGGCGCGATTCCGCCGCCGTTGTCCTCAACGCTAATATGCCATTGCGCGCCGCGCCGCGCGATGTGGATATGAATCTCGCCCGCGAAATGCTCGCCCTTTTGCATAATCGCATCGCGCGCGTTTTGAATCAGCACAAGAAAAACTTGTTTGAGCTCGTTGGCATAGCCAAACAAGGGGTTTTTCTCGCCGTTTTGTTCTTCGGTAATGCGCACTTGGATATTGCTACGCAACACGAAAAAGGGCTCGACAAGCTTGCAAACGCTCTCGATGAGCGCGCGCAAATGAAACGATTCCTTTTTTTTCGAGGGCGAAAAGAATTTTTGAAAGTCGCTAATGGTTTGGTTCATAAACTCAAGCTGCTTTTGGAAGCTATCGATGTATTGCTCAAACTCGTCTTCGTGTAGGCAATCCTCGCGCCAGAGTTCGCGCAGATTGCTCGCCTCGAGCATGAGCACATTCAGCGGCTGCCGCCATTGGTGCGCAATCATCGCGACCATCTCGCCCATGCTCGCCATTTTGCTCTGCTGCTGCAACAATGCGCGGCTATAATCGCGTTCTTTTTGCAATGTTACCTGCATGCTGATGTCGCGAATCGAAAGGTAGATGTTGCGCTCCTCGCTAAACTGAAACAGATGTGCCGAAATTTCGACAGGAATGGGCGCACGATTTTGCGCGCAAATCGCGCATGGAAATGTGAAATTTTGCACCTCTTGCAAGCACAGCGCCTGCAAATGCGCGCGGAATGTTTCTTGGTCATCTTTTTGCAAAAATTGCAAGAAATCGAGCCGATACATGTTGTCGATTCCAAGCAGCGCATGCGCGCTCAAGTTGGCGCGCAGAATCGTAAAATTTTTTGCCGAGAGTAAAAAAATCGCGTCATTTGCGCTATGAAAAAG
>CAMXAV010000087.1 GCA_947179285.1 uncultured Helicobacter sp. | reverse complement strand
GGGTGGGAGGTCGATTCCCTCCCATGGGTTTGGCGGTGGTGGCGGTGGCTGCTTCTTGGGGGTGTTTTGGCGCGCTGGTTGCGTGCGCCCTGCCCCGCCGCTTGGCGCAACATTGTTTTGGGCAAGCAGTGGGTCGGAAGTCTCGGAGAGGCGGCGCGCCATTTGCTCAATCTCGTTTTCGTCCGATTCTGGCTGCGCGCTCGCCAAGTCGCTCGCCGCGCCAACGACAGAATCTTCGTCTTCATCGTCATGCTTTCTGTTGGCGTTGCGTTGCGCGTTGCGGGCGCGCTTTTGTGCCTCGGCGTTTGCCTTTTTTATCTCGTCAATCTGTTCGGGTGTCAGGTTGAGCTGTGTGCCCTGAAACTCCTTGACGGTGATATACACGCGCGAATAGAACACGGCAGGCAATGCGTTAGAATCGGGGACGCTAATCGGATAGCTCGGAAAATATTGCACAATCTGCAAGCCCTTCTCGGCGAGCAAAGACGGGAAGTCGCGGTTGAAGGTGTCGACACTCATGCGCGCATACGATTCCACGACAGGCGCGTAGCGATTGTAGCTGTTTTGCGTGAGCCCATAATCAATCGTAATGAGCGTAGGGATATAGCCCAAATAGTTGCGATATGGCGCAGAAACGGGCTGGTCTGTGCGCGTGTAGCCCGTGGCGTTTGCCACTTGGGGCGAAGGCGGCGGCGTGAGGCGCAGCTGCTCTTGTGGCTGCCCCATCTCGCCTTCGGGCGGGGCGAGCGGAATCTGGGTTTGGTACATCTCATTTGGCTCTGGCGACCACGCACAAGCCGCCAACAACAGCGCCACAACAAGGGCATTAGCAAGAAATTTCATACAATTTTTTCCTTTCGCTTGAGCTAGCAATGTTCAATTGCTTGCGGTATTTCGTGATTGTGCGGCGCACAACCTTGACGCCAAATTTGTCCTCGACAATCTGCAAGAGCTTGTTGTCGCTAAGCGGGCGCTTGCGCTCCTCGTTCTTGACAAGGTCGGCGATATAATCCTTGATAGCGGCATTCGATGTGTCCTCGTCAATCGCTGTGGCAAAGAAGCTTTTGAGCGAAAAAATCCCGCGATTGCATTCAAGATATTTGCCCGAAATCGCTCGAGAAATCGTTGATGGTGCGTGGTTAAACTCGTCTGCAAGGTCTTTGAGCTTCATCGGGCGAATCTCGCCACCTTTGAAAAATTCATATTGATACTCGACAATCATGAGCCCAATTTTATAAAGTGTTGCCTTACGCATTTCTAAAGCATCGATTAAATCCTTCGCCTCTTTGACCTTGTTGCGCAGATAGCTTTCTTTCTTGGCGATTTTCTCATTTTCGATAATCACGAGCGGGTATTGCTCGTCATTGATGCGCACCTCGATTTCGCCGCCCTCTTCGATGACAAAAATCTCGGGCACAACGGCGCGCGTCTCCTCGAAATAGTCAATCGCGGGCGGATTCTTGAATGTCTGAATCACCTTCATCGCCGCTTCGTAATGCCGATTCTTCTTGAATCGCGCATGCCGCTCGAGGTCTTTCATAATCTCAAGGCAGAGGTCATAAACCTCGCTGCTACAATCCGCCGCCTCGAGCTGAAACGCAAACGATTCGAGCACATCAACCGCGCCGATTCCAGCGGGCTCAAGATGTGCAAAGCGCGCCCGCACGCGCTCGCATTCAGCCACGCTCACATCGAGCTGCTCGGCGATTTGTTCCATATCGCCCTCGAAATAGCCGTCTTCATCGAGATTCTCGATAATCTCTTCGGCAATCCTCACCGAACGTGGCGTGGGAAACAGCGGGGGGCAGAGTTGGTCGAGCAGGGTTTCATAGAGGCTCTTCTTGGCGACACAAAAGCGCTCAATCGCGTCATTCACGCCCGTGCTGCCGCTGCTGCTCGCGCGGTTGTCCTTCTTGCTGCGCGCGTTTAGCGTCTGCTCGCGCGGGTTGTCGACGCGCATGCATGGGTTATCCGCTGCGATATGGTTCAGCGTGCTCTCTAAATCATCAAGCGGGCTTTGCAGAATGGGCAGCCAGCTTTGGAGCGTGGCAGAAAGCTTGATTTTGTTCGCGAGCGCAACATTGGTTCGTAGTTTCATAGCCGAAAACTCTCCCCCAAATAATGCTTGCGCACGAGCTCGTTGTTGCCAATCTCATCGCTGCTGCCCTCTGCTAGCAGCGTGCCCGACTTAATCACATACGCGCGGTGGCAGACATCGAGCATTTCGCGGACATTGTGGTCGGTGATGAGCACGCCAATTCGCAGGCTTACGAGCTGTTCGATAATCTGCTGAATATCGCCCACAGCGAGCGGGTCGACACCAGCAAAGGGCTCATCGAGCAGAATAAACTTGGGCTTCTTAACAAGCGCGCGCGCAATCTCAACGCGCCGCCGCTCGCCGCCGCTTAGGCTAATGCCCTTGCGCATGCGAATGGGCTCGATGTTGAATGCGTCTAGGAGCTCCTCGATTCTCTCTTGCCGCTCATTTGGCGCGAGCGCAATCTCGGCGGCTATCATCAGGTTTTCTTCGACCGTGAGTTCCTTAAAGACGCTCGATTCTTGCGGCAGATAGCCGATTCCATGCAATGAGCGCGTATGCAGCGGCAGGCGCGAAATCTCGTTTTCGTCAAAAAAAATCTCGCCACTGCTTGCGCGCAGGATTCCGCAAAGAATATAGAAAGTCGTTGTCTTGCCCGCGCCATTTGGTCCCAAAAGCCCTACCACCTCGCCGCTCTTGACTTCAAGGCTAATGTCTTTGATGATGGGAGTTTTTTTGATTTGTTTGCTGATGCGCAAAGCCCTTAGCATGTGCATATCGAAATCCTATATTTGCGCCTGTTTGCCGCTGCTTCCATTATCTCAATATTTAATAATGGCATTATACCGAGTTTCGCACAAATTTCCCCTAAGTCTTCTCCCCATTCGACAAAATGCAAGCCCCTAGCGCTAATCAAATCGAGGATTCCAAGCGCAAGCGCTTGTTCTAGCGGGTAGCGATAGAGGTCGTAATGCCACAAATCCTCTGCATAGCATTGTGCGAGCATAAATGTGGGCGAGGAGACGCCCGAGATTCCGCGCGATGCGGCATACGCCTGCACCAATGTTGTCTTGCCGCAAGCGAGCGTGCCACTTAGAATCACGACTTGCCCGCCGCCATCGCGAAACGAGTCGATTGCGGCAAACAACGCGTTTGGCGCAAACAGCGCATCGAGGCTCAAGACATATTCGGTCGCGTTCATTGCTTCACGTCGGAAACATCGATATGCTTGATTCCCAGCAGCTCATTGACTTTGCCAAGAATCGGAAATTCCTCTTTGAGCTGCTCAAAGGTCGGGGGCGCGCTTGGCTTTGGCGCGGGCGTGGAAGGCGCGGAATCGGTAGCGCTCACAGATTCTGTGGCAGATTGCGCAGCAGATTCTGTGGCTTCTTCATGTGTTGGCGCGGAATCTGTGGGTGCAGGCTGTGGCGCGCTCGCGGCGAGCCCATGAGGCGCAGGCGCGGAATCGGTGGGCGCGGGCGCTTCGGGCGCGTTCAATGCGGGCGCGGAATCGGCAGGCGCACTCGGCGCGGGAGACATCGCAGGCGCGGGCATAGAATCGGCAGGTTTTGGCGCAGATTCTGCCTCTATGCCCACTTTTTGCGGCACAATCTTTGTGCCAACGCCATAAACGTCCTCGACACACATGCGAATGAAGCTATACGCGAGCCGCAGCCTCTCTTTGCACGCGCCAGAGGCGCTCGAGCGCCAACAAAGCTCATTATTTTCAAACGACACAAACGTGATATGCGTCTCGAAACACTGCCCAAGCTCGAAGCTGCGCGCATAGATTTTTTGCACAAGCTCGGCGAAGAGCTCGCGCGCAAACGCGCCGCTTGCAGAAGCAGGCGCGGCAGATTCCGCGACAGCGGGCAAAGGCGCAGCGGGAGCGGGCAGAGCCACACTCGGCGCGGGCGCGCTCGCCCCCGACAAAAGCTCGTTTTCGAGCTTGGCAATCTGCTCATCGAGGCTTGCAATCTTGAATGCCTCGAGCATTTTAAGCGCCGTGAGCGTGAGCACGAAGCTATTGTTGGCGTTCAAAAACAAGAGTTGCGTGCTGTCGGTCAGAATGCGAAAGAATCTATCGAGCAGCGGCAAGGACAGAGGCGCGTTTGGGTCTTTGAGCACATCTTTGAGATAGAGCCCCATCTCCTCGAGCACCATTTCGCATTCGTAGCCCTCGAGCATTTCGAGGATTGCAAACACCTCATCGCGCTCACCGCGAAGCATGGCATCAAAAAAGCGTTGCAGAATCTCGGGGTCGAGGATTCCGAGCATTTGCGCCACCAAAGTCGCGTTCAGATGCCCTTTGGAATAGATAATCGCTTGGTCAAGCAGTGTGAGCGCATCGCGCAGGCTGCCGTTGCCGCTTCGTGCAATCATCTCGAGCGCTTGCAGCTCGCCCTCGATATTCTCTTTGGACAGAATCGTTTCGAGATGTGCCACGACAACCTTTTGCGGAATCTTCTTGAAGCGAAAGTGTTGCGTGCGGCTTAGAATCGTGGGGGGAATATTAAAGACATCGGTTGTCGCGAG
>CAMXAV010000086.1 GCA_947179285.1 uncultured Helicobacter sp. | reverse complement strand
CGATGCTCAGGAGTCTCGTGGGCTCGGAGATTTATATAAGAGACAGCTATGGAGATGGTGAACACAAACCCCGCCGAATGCGATGTCGCGTGCCTAAGCGAGCTGCTAAGCGAGGGGCAGATTTTCTCGTTTCTCGCGCGTTTTGGGCAGAACATCAAAGACAATCGCCTGCTTTCGACATTTGCAACACTCATGGAACAGCATGGCTTTGGGCTTGCGTATGCCAACCAAAACAGCGATGCGCAGGTGAAAATCGCGCTGATTCTGCCCAAAAAGAGCATTGGCAGCTATTCGCTAACGACCATCAACACCGTGCTCGCCTACCTCACATCGCAGCCGCATTCGTTTTTCTTTGAGGTGTTTGATATTGGCGAGGAGGATTTGCAGAGCTTTAGCACGGTGCTTGGCACGATTGAGAATCGCGGCTTTGGCGGCGCGATTGCAATCTGCACGACAAGGGCGATTCCGTTTATCCCGCAGCTTGCGCCCAAGATTCCGCTGTTTATCGCGTCTGTGCATAAGGAGCAGGTGATTCCAAACGATGCGCTTTCGGAGAATCTCTTGTTTGGCGGAATCAGCTACCGCGAGCAGATTGCCGCGCTCAAGCGCTTTATGGAGCCCAAAGCCAGCGCCGTGTTGTTCAATGACGAAAGCGCAACGGGCATGCGGATTGCGAGCGAGATAAAGCAAGAGCAGATTCCTGTTGCGCTCGAAGAGAGCTTGAGCTCCAAGACAATCTCGACATTTGGGCGCAATCTGAAGTATCAATCCAATCTTTTGCGTGGCAGCAACCTGTTTTTGAACACGCCGATTAACAATAGCGCCTTTATCCTCTCGCAGCTTACCTATAATCGCATTCAGCCCGCCGCGATTCTGACGACACAGCTTGGGTTTAACCATGCGCTTTTGACGCTCACGCAGCAGCGCGACCGATTGTTTTTGTTTATCAGCAGCGTTACGGGGCGCAATATCGGCGAGATTCGCGAGTATGCCGCGTTGCTCGATGTCGATTTGTATTATGATTGGATTCATTATAGCACGGCGATTGGGGCGGAATATCTGTATCACCAGCTATTCAGCGGCTCGAAAAAGTGGTTTGACGAGAGGTTGCGGGGAAATCAGGTAAAATACGAAGTCAAGGTTTACCGCACGAGGAATCAGCAATTTGAGGTTGTCGAATAGCCCCCAAGGCGGGGGCTGGGAGAATGCCTAAACAAGCATGTTGATTCTGTTGCCATCTTGTGGGAAAGCGTCAGGATTGCTGCTTGTTGTGCTGTTTGCGTTGAATGCCGCGTTGCTGCTTGCGGGATTGTTCGCAGGGTTATTCATCGCGGTTGCGTCTGCAATAGCATTTTGGCTAGCTTGAGATGTTGATGATGTATCTTGGCTAGCAGAAGTGCTTTGGCTTGTAGAAGCAGTTTGTGCGCCGCTTTGATTTTGCCCGCTTTGATTTTGCCCGCCTTGATTGCTTGTATCGCTTGTTGCTGTTACAGCGCCATTTTGAGCAGTTTGAGCTGCTTGTGTGCTTCCAGCAACTTGGCTTGCAGCATTGTTTTGTGTGGCGTCTTGTGTGCTCGAAGTCCCTGAACCAGAACCTGACGACGTAGTGTTGCTTGACATCACATCATTTGATGTACTGTTTCCTGTCATATAGCCAGAAAGATAGCCTGCTGAACCTGTGATTGGATCCATGAGTGTCTCCTTTATATTTTGGAATTGCGGATATTATATTGCTTTATTTCTTAAAAATTGCTGAAATTTGGGCGCGAATCGAGAGATGAAACCAAGAAAATGAGAATCAAAAAGGCAAAGAAAGATATGGTGTCAAGGGGGAGACTTGAACTCCCGACCTCCGGCTTATGAGACCAGCGCTCTAACCAGCTGAGCTACCCTGACAAAAACCGCGATTTTAACACAACTTCGCATAAAAGTCAAGCCCTAGCGCCAAAGCCCGCAAATGGCTTTGTAGGCGCAATAGCGGCATGCGGGGTTGATTTTGGGTTCGATTAGAATCGTGCCCTTGAGGCTCTGCAACGTTTGCGCGAGCAGCGCCGCGCCTTGCGTGCAATCGACCGCGAGCAGCCGATTCTGATACAAATCATAAAACGATGTCAAAATCTCCGCCGCCCCCCTGTTTTTGAGCGCTTGCGCATAGATAGCAAGCTGCATAACATCTTCGGCTTTGTGGTTAAAATGTTTTTTGAGTTTATAATCGATGATGTGCAGGCTGCCGTCTTTTTCGATGTCGATTCTATCTATCACACCTTCGATTCCAAAGCCATCGAGCGTGAAATAAAAACGTTGCTCGATTGCGTGCGTGCGCGCGCCGCTATCGTAGCGATTCTGCTCGCTCGCAAAAAAGGCGCGCAAATAGTGCCCAACCACATCAGAATCGAATCGCTGCGTCCCCGCAAGCGGCGCTTTGGCGAGCGTTTCATAAAACACTCTCTCACGTTCTTTGGGCGTTTTTTGCGTCTTGTAGGCGTAGGCAAGGGCGCGGTGTGCGAGCAGCCCGAGCTCGGCATTGCCGCTGTCTTCTGCCTCGAGCTGCTCGATGTAGCGATAGTAGAATTGGTTGGGGCATTGCGCGAAACTCTGAATCTTGCTAAACGAAAGCCGAAAATCGCTTGGCAGGGTGAACGTGAAACGCTCGGGCTCTTGCGCAATCTCGCGGCTTGTGCCAAACAGGCTATGCTTGTAGAGTGCCTCGCCATCGAGCCGCTCAATGCAAAACACATCGCCTATTTCTTGCTCCAAAACGAGGCTCGATTCATTGTTGTCATCGTTCTCAATCCACGCCAAAACGGCATGTTCGCTCGCACGCAACAGCGCATAGTAATAATGCTTTTGCAGGTTTTCGCGGTCTTTGTGCGTTGGCAGGTGCGCCGCCTTGCGAATGGCGGTATTCAAAAAAAGCTCCTTGTCGTTTGGGCGCGGCACTAAGCCCTCGTTCATGTTGAGCACAATCACGGCTTTAAACGCCACGCCGCGCGTCTCGAGGATTCCCATCACACGCACCTTGCCGCCACCCACATCATCAACGCGCCGCGTATCGAGCTCGAGCAGCACGAGCTTGAGCATTTCGGCAAGTGAGCGCGCGGCAAGCAGCGGCGCAATTTGCGCATAGAACACGCAAAATTCTTCGAGCAGCTTCACAAGCTCTGCGTCTTCGCCAAGAATCACCGCGAGCGCCGCGAGTGCGTCAATCCCTGTCGCGTCTATGGCGCTTGCGTGCTGCCATGTTTGTGGAATCTCGGTTTGTGGAATCTGCGGCTCGGATTCTGCGGGTGCGCACAAGAAATCGAGCAGCCCCTGCAAGGTTTGGTATGTGGGCAGCTCGCGCTGCGATTGCCCCATCGCAAAGTTTAGGTTGCGGTGCGTGTCGAAGAGCTTGAGCGTGTCCTTGAAGCTTTCATCGGGCAGCACAACGATGATGTCTTCGGCATCGATTCCGCTTTGCACCCATCGCGCAATCGTGTCGAAGCATAGCGCAGCTTGGTTGAGCGGATTGCTAAACGCATAGCCCGCGATTTTGCGCGGCTGCGTGGCGATAGGCTCGGCATGCAGAATCTGTTTTGTGCCAAAGTCGAGCGTGTAGCGGTGGTTGGGGGTAAGCGCGCAAGCGCTCAAGGCGATGAGGTTGTCGAGGTTGTAGCAATCGGTGCTAAAATGCAGCAAAAGCGGCTTGTGGCTCGCCATTTGTTCGAGAATCGCGCGTTCATAGACCGAGAGAAAGCCGTCGACAAAAAACTCGATTCGCTCGTAAATATCGAGCATTTCGGAGACAAAGCGTCCCTTTTGCAATGTGCTATCGACAAAGCCATATTCAGAGAGCGTGGCGAGGTAGGCTTGCAGCAGCTGTTGCAGCACATGGAGATGGTCGCCATATTCATCGTATGTGTCGTATTTTGCGAGGTCTTCAAGCGCGACATTCGATGTCGCGAGCTCATCGAGGAAAGGAAAAATAAAATCGCCGTCTTGCAAGAAGGCGAGGAAGTTGGAATCAAACTCGAGCGCGCCCACATCGACATGTGCGCCCGCGCTGCTTAGGAAGATTTTGCGAAACGCGGGGGGCAGCGCTCTGTTTTGATTCTCCGCGCCTTCGCACACGAAGAATCGGCGCAAAAAGGCGCTCCAAAGCATCGCTTCGGGCAACAAAAGCTCGCGATGTTGCGTGTAGAATTGCTGCAACGCCCTGCTGTTGGCGAAAAGATAGAGAATCTGCACTAGGCTTTTTGGACACGTTCCATGATTTGCGCCGCGATTGTGTCGGCATCGAATCCAAAGTGTTTGAACAATTGCTCGCCGGGCGCAGAATGCCCAAAGGAGCGCATCGAGATGACATGGTCGGCAAACGCATACCATTCGAGCGCACGCGCCGCCTCGATTGCGATTTTCAATGTGTTGGGCGGGAAGAGGAGATTTTTATATTCCTCGTTTTGCTCGAGCAGCAAATCAAAGCATGGCACGCTGACGACTTGCACACCGATGTTTTGCGCCTCGAGAATCTGGGCGACAGCAAGGCAGAGAGAGACTTCCGAGCCGCTCGCCATAAGGACAAGTTGTGTCTCCGAG